>JAQXBP010000051.1:0-23572 GCA_029252345.1 Flavobacteriaceae bacterium
TATTGGATGTTTCCTATTCCTAATCAATTTGGATCACTTTGGGTTAATTTTAATTCACCTTTACTTTGGGATGTTTTTGCAATTTCAACTTATTTAACTGTATCTCTTGTTTTTTGGTGGACAGGATTATTACCTGACTTTGCAATGATTAGAGATAGAGCTGTTGATCCATTTAGAAAAAAAATATATAGTCTAATTAGTTTTGGATGGTCAGGTAGAGCCAAAGATTGGCAAAGATTTGAAGAGGTTTCATTAGTTCTTGCTGGATTAGCTACTCCACTTGTTCTTTCTGTACATACAATAGTATCCTTTGATTTTGCAACCTCAGTAATTCCAGGTTGGCATACAACAATTTTCCCCCCATATTTTGTTGCTGGTGCAATTTTCTCAGGTTTTGCAATGGTTCAGACACTTCTAATAATTATGAGAAAAGTTTCAAGACTGGAAAGTTACATTACTATTCAGCATATAGAAATGATGAATATTGTTATAATGATTACAGGGTCAATTGTTGGATGTGCATATATAACCGAATTATTTATTGCATGGTATTCAGGTGTAGAGTATGAACAGTATGCATTTTTAAATAGAGCTACAGGACCTTATTGGTGGGCTTATTTTCTGATGATGTCATGTAATGTAGTTTCTCCTCAAATTATGTGGGTTAAAAAAATTAGGACTAATATTATTTGGTCTTTTGTTATTTCAATTGTTGTTAATGTTGGAATGTGGTTTGAAAGATTTGTTATTATCGTAACTTCTCTTCACAGAGACTATTTACCCTCATCATGGACTATGTTTTCCCCAACATTTATTGATATTGGAATATTCATTGGTACAATAGGCTTCTTCTTTGTTTTGTTTTTGTTGTATGCAAGAAGCTTTCCTGTTGTAGCTCAAGCTGAGATTAAAAGTATTTTAAAATCTTCAGGTGAAAATTATAAAAAAATAAGAGATAAGAAATAATGAGTTCAAAAAGTTTACATGTTTTATTTGATGATGATGACAATCTTTTAGATGCTGTCAAAGAGGTAGTTAAAAATAAAATATATATAAATGAAGTATATACTCCATTTCCTGTGCATGGTCTAGATAAAGCAATGAAGTTAAAACCTACTAATATATCCATAGCAACTTTTATGTATGGTTGTATTGGTTTTACTGTTGCTATTTTAATGATGAATTATATAATGATAGTTGATTGGCCTCAAAATATAGGTGGAAAACCAAGCTTTTCTTTTATAGAAAATGTACCTGCTTTCGTGCCAATTATTTTTGAATTGACAGTTTTTTTTGCAGCTCATTTAATGGTTATTACATTCTATTTAAGGAGTAAGTTATGGCCGTTTAAAATGGCGGAAAACCCAAACCCAGCAACTACAGATGATAAGTTTTTAATAGATATGGAGACAGGTCCAAATTTATCAAAAACAAAAACTATGTTGAAAAAGTTTGGCGCTATATCAATTGAAGTAATAAATAATGATGAAGATGAAAAATAGTATATTTTTACTTATTTCAGTAAGTC
Source organism: Flavobacteriaceae bacterium (assembly GCA_029252345.1). Lineage (GTDB taxonomy): Bacteria > Bacteroidota > Bacteroidia > Flavobacteriales > Flavobacteriaceae > Marisimplicoccus. Next base: position 1,529 of record JAQXBP010000051.1, read on the forward strand.
TTATGCTTACTTCATGTTTTGATCCCTCAAAGCCTAATTTTCAATATTTTCCTGATATGTATGAATCGCTTGCATATGAAACATATGCTGAAACAGACGCATTTTCTAATGGAATTGAAGCTCAATTACCTCCAGAAGGTTCAATAGCAAGAGGTTGGGATCCTTATGACTTTGAAGATTCAAACGCAGGTTATGAATTGGCTAAAAGTCAATTAATGTCTCCTATCGAGACTAATGAGCTTAACCTTAGTAAAGGTAAAGAGCTTTATGAAATATATTGTTCTGTTTGTCACGGAGATAAAGGTGATGGAATGGGAATTCTTGCTCAAAGAGAAAAGTTTCTAGGTATACCTGCTTATATAGATAGAGAAATTACACCAGGAAGTATTTATCATATTTTGATGTATGGAATAAATGCAATGGGTTCTCATGCTGGACAAGTAAATGAAGAAGAAAGATGGCAGATCGCACAATATGTAATGAAATTAAGAGAAGAATCAAAAAAGTAATACATGAATCAAGACTATAATTTTTCAAGCAAAGTAAAAACATTCTCTATAAGCCTTGTTGTTATTGGTTTAATAGGAATTGCTTTTGGTTTTTACTCTGCTCCAAGCACCGTCGAGGAAGCAAAGGAAATTGTAGCTAATATGAGTCATGGATCTGATCATGGATCTGATCACGGAGAAGAACATGGATCTGATCATGGAGAAGAACATGGATCTGATCATGGAGAAGAATATGATGATAAAGAAATCACTCTAGGTGGTTATGAATATGATCATGACAAACATGTTTTTAATCAACTACATAATAAACCATGGGCGGCTATATATGTGCCAGCTTTGTTTTTTATGATGATTTCTCTTGGAGTTCTTGCGTTCTATGCTATTCAGAGAGCTGCTCAAGTTGGTTGGTCAATTGTGCTCTATAGAATAATGGAAGGCATAACATCTTACTTGCTACCAGGTTGTATTTTTGTTTTAATAATATTAGGTTTCTCTGCACTTAACTTTAATCATTTATTTATTTGGATGGACCCTGAAGTAGTTGCACATGACGAAATTATTAGAAATAAAGTAGGATATTTAAATACTCCTTTTTTCTTTTTAAGAGCTGCAATATATGTTACAGGTTGGGTTTTATACAGAAATATTTCTAGAAGACTTTCTCTAAAACAGGATAACGATAATGATATAAGTATTCACAAAAAATTATTTAGACTTTCTGCAGGGTTTCTTGTATTCTTTTTAGTATCTGAGTCTATGATGTCATGGGACTGGATAATGTCTATTGATCCTCACTGGTTTAGTACTTTATTTGGATGGTATGTTTTTGCAGGTATGTTTGTTTCAGGTATAACAACTATTGCATTAATTACTATCTATCTTAAGTCTCAGAATTATTTAAAATTTATAAATAATAGCCATATTCATGATTTAGCAAAGTTCATGTTTGGTGTAAGTATTTTTTGGGCTTATCTGTGGTTCTCCCAATTTATGCTTATATGGTACTCCAATATTCCTGAAGAGGTTACATATTTTATTACCAGAATTGAAGATTACAATTTATTATTTTTCGGTATGGTAGTGTTAAATCTTATATTCCCATTAATTGTTCTTATGAATAGTGATTTTAAGAAAACTAACTTTATTGTAATTTTAACAGGTATTATAATTATTATTGGTCATTACCTTGATGTATACAATATGATCATGCCATCTGCGGTTGGCGATATGTGGTCATTTGGTCCTGCTGAAATAGGTGGATTTTTATTCTTTTTAGGAATATTTATCTACGTTGTGTTTAAGGAAATTTCTAAAGCACCAATTCTAGCTAAAGGTGATCCATATATCGAAGAAAGTAAAACATTTCAATATTATAATTTAGACTAAAATGACATTATTACTAGTTCTAACATCTTTAATTTTAATTTCTATTGCAGTTTGGCAGCTAACTAAAATATTAGAGCTTTCTAAACCTGTAGATTATGAAAATAATGAAATAGCAACTGATAAAGACAACGATATGCAAGGAAAGCTTATGTTTCTTTTCTTGATATTTATTTATGGATTGACTATTTTTTCTTTTTTCAAGTATGGAGATGTAATTCTTCCTGAAGCTGCATCAGTTCATGGTGAAAATTATGATAGACTACTTTGGTTTTCATTTTCAATTATATTTTTTGTTCAAACTATAACTCAAGCATTACTCCATTACTTTGCATTTAAGTATAGAGGTAATAAAAAAAGAAAAGCACTATTCTTTGCAGATAGTAATTTTTTAGAAGGTGTTTGGACAATTATTCCTACCATTGCTCTTGCAGGATTAATTCTTTATGGACTATTTACTTGGGTAGATATTATGACAATTGAGGAAAATGATGAAGCTTTAGTTGTTGAGTTATATGCTCAGCAATTTAACTGGAAAGCAAGATATGCTGGAGAAGATGGTGTATTGGGTGATGCAAATGTTAGGTTTCTACAAGACTTTGATGGTAAAAATTTAGTTGGAATTGATCCAACAGATAGAAATGGAGATGATGATATTGTTGTTCAGGAGTTGCACTTACCAGTTAATCGTGAAGTTGTTTTCAGAATAAGATCACAGGATGTTCTTCATTCTGCATTCATGCCACATTTTAGAGCTCAAATGAACGCAGTTCCAGGAATGATAAATCAATTTGCTTTTACACCCAATGCAACTACTCAGGAAATGAGATTAAGACCTGAAATTGTTGAAAAGGTAAAAAAGATTAATAAAATAAGATATGATAAAAGTGAGGAGCTTATAGCCAGTGGTGATTTTCCTCTTGATCCATATGAATTTGATTTTCTACTTTTATGTAATAAAATTTGTGGTGCGTCACACTACAATATGCAAATGAAAATTATTGTTGAATCAGAAGAGAATTTCAATAAATGGATTGATGAACAACTAACATTTAAAGAATTTGTTCAATAGATAAAGAATAAAGTATGGCACAAAAAAATAATAGAAGAGCAAAAATAGTTGGAACAGATATCGAAGTTGATATTACTGAAAAAAAGGATGTTATAATTGAATCTCATGATGATGATCATGAGCATGATCACCATCATAAGGAAACTTTTATAACTAAATATATTTTCAGTATTGATCACAAGATGATTTCAAAACAATACCTAATTACAGGATTGATAATGGGTATTGTGGGTATTGCAATGTCTTTGCTTTTTAGACTTCAGTTAGCATGGCCAGAAGAATCTTTCGGTATATTCGATGTTCTTCTTGGTAAATGGGCTACAGATGGTGTTATGGATCCGAATGTTTATTTAGCCTTAGTTACAATACATGGAACTATTATGGTATTCTTTGTCTTAACTGCCGGTCTTAGTGGAACTTTCAGTAACCTCTTAATTCCACTCCAGATTGGAGCGAGAGATATGGCCTCGGGATTTTTAAATATGATTTCGTATTGGCTATTTTTTATTTCATCTGCTATTATGATTGCTTCACTTTTTGTTGAAGCAGGTCCAGCTGCAGCTGGATGGACAATATACCCGCCATTAAGTGCACTTCCTCAAGCTCAACCCGGTTCAGCAGCTGGAATGACACTTTGGTTAGTTTCAATGGCATTTTTTATTGCATCATCTCTATTAGCTGCATTAAATTATATAGTTACAGTTCTTAATCTTAGAACAGCAGGAATGACTATGACTAGATTACCTCTAACTGTTTGGGCTTTTCTAGTTACTGCTATAATTGGTGTTGTATCATTTCCAGTTTTACTATCTGCTGCTCTATTATTAATTATGGATAGAAGTTTTGGAACATCTTTTTTCTTGTCAGATATATTTATCCAAGGAGAAGTTCTTCATTATCAAGGAGGATCACCCGTTCTTTTTGAGCACTTATTCTGGTTTTTAGGCCACCCCGAGGTTTATATTGTTCTTCTTCCAGCTCTTGGAATTGCATCAGAGGTAATTTCTACTAATGCTAGAAAACCAATATTTGGTTACAGAGCTATGGTTGGATCTATTCTAGCTATTGCATTTTTATCAACTATAGTATGGGGACATCATATGTTTATTACAGGTATGAATCCTTTTCTAGGATCTGTATTTACATTTACAACATTATTGATTGCTATACCCTCAGCAGTTAAAGCTTTTAATTACATAACTACAATATGGAAAGGAAATATTCAGTTTAATCCTGGAATGTTATTTGCCATCGGTCTTGTCTCTACATTTATAACGGGTGGGCTTACTGGTATAATTCTAGGAGATAGTGCACTAGATATAAACTTGCATGACACATACTTTGTAGTTGCTCATTTCCATTTAGTAATGGGAATTTCAGCTCTTTACGGACTGTTTGCGGGTGTTTATCATTGGTACCCTAGAATGTTTGGTAGAATGATGAATAAAAACCTAGGTTACATTCACTTTTGGATAACAGCAATTAGTGCCTATGGTGTTTTCTTCCCAATGCACTTTGTTGGGATGGCAGGTTTACCTAGAAGATATTATACAAATACTAATTTTCCATACTTTGATGATGTAGCTAACATAAATGTAGTAATCACATTATTTGCATTATTGGCAGGAGCAGCTCAGCTTGTATTCTTATATAATTTTATCAGCAGTATGTTCTATGGTAAAAAGGCAGTAATGAATCCATGGAAATCTAATACACTTGAATGGACAGCTCCAATTAAGCATATGCATGGGAATTGGCCAGGAAAAATCCCACATGTTTTTAGATGGCCATATGACTACTCAAAACCTGGATCTAAGGTTGACTTTATTCCACAAAATGTACCTTTAAAAAAAGGTGAAAAAGAGCTTCAACATTAAATTATATCTATACCTCAAATTTCACAATTAGTGTATATTTGAACTAATGGATGATAACCAAGAAAGAGATAATGATTTTGATAAAGCGCTAAGACCTCTTAGCTTCGAAGATTTTATTGGTCAAGAATCTATAATTAGTAATCTTAAAATTTTTGTTGAAGCATCTAACCAAAGAGACGACGCATTAGACCATACATTATTTCATGGTCCACCTGGATTAGGAAAGACTACTTTAGCTCATATATTGGCAAATGAATTAAAAGTTGGTTTAAAAGTAACATCTGGCCCTGTGATTGATAAGCCTGGAGATCTTGCAGGTCTTCTTACAAATCTTGAAGAAAGAGATATACTATTCATAGATGAAATCCATAGACTAAGTCCAGTTATAGAAGAATATCTTTATTCTGCAATGGAAGATTATAAAATTGATATCATGATTGAATCTGGTCCAAATGCAAGAACAGTTCAATTAAATTTAAACCCATTTACACTTGTTGGAGCAACAACTAGATCAGGATTTCTAACAAACCCAATGAGGGAAAGATTCGCTATATCTAACAGACTTGAGCATTATGATGATAAATTATTATCTGAAATTGTAGAAAGAAGTTCAGAAATTTTAAAATTAAAAATTGATAAAAAATCCTGTTTTGAAATAGCAAGACGAAGTCGAGGCACTCCAAGAATTTCAAATTCTTTATTAAGAAGAGTAAGGGATTTTGCTCAAATTAAAAGTGATGGTAAAATTGACTTAGATATTACAAAATTTGCATTATCATCACTTAATGTTGATAAAAATGGATTAGACCAAATGGATAATAAAATATTAATGACAATAGTTGATAATTATAATGGAGGACCTGTTGGGATATCTACTCTTGCAACTTCATTATCTGAAAATACTGAAACTATTGAAGAGGTTTATGAACCATTCCTTGTTCAACAAGGTTTTATAATAAGGACTCCAAGGGGAAGACAAGTAACAGATAAGGGTTATAATCACTTGGGAAGAAATAAAAATAATCAGAATAATTTATTTAATTAATAATTTATATTTGATCATAATCCATCTTTATGGGAAAGAATAGAGAAAGAAGAGAATCATTGGTATATCATGCAAAGCCTAGGCCAGGAAAAATTGAAGTTGTACCAACAAAAAAATATAATTCACAAAGAGATTTAGCAATTGCATATTCTCCTGGAGTTGCTATTCCATGTCAAGAGATTGAAAAAGATCCTGATAATGTATATAAGTATACAAATAAATCAAATTTAGTTGCTGTTATAACCAATGGAACAGCAGTTCTTGGTCTTGGAGATATTGGTCCTGATGCTTCAAAGCCTGTTATGGAAGGGAAGGCACTTTTATTTAAAATTTTTGCTGATATTGACGTTTTTGATATTGAAATAAATGAAAAGGATCCTGATAAATTTATTGAAGTTGTCAAGTCAATTTCTACAACTTTTGGGGGAATAAACCTTGAGGATATTAAAGCTCCTGAAGCTTTTAAAATTGAAAAAGAATTAGTAGAACAGCTTGATATACCAGTAATGCATGATGATCAACATGGAACTGCAATTATATCAGCAGCAGCTCTTTTAAATGCCCTTGAGCTTGTAGATAAAAAAATTGAAGATATTAAAATTGTTGTTTCAGGTGCAGGAGCAGCAGCAATAGCATGTACTAAATTATATATATCATTTGGAGCAAAACTTGAAAATATTGTTATGACTGACAGTAAAGGTGTCATTAATAATTTAAGAGATGGTCTAACAAAAGAAAAAAAGTTTTTTGCTACAAATAGAAAGATTAAAACACTTGAGGAAGCTATGGTTAATTCGGATGTATTTATTGGTCTTTCAATGGCTAATATAGTATCAGGAAAAATGCTTAAGACGATGTCTAGAGACCCAATAGTCTTTGCTATGGCCAATCCTGATCCTGAGATAAGTTTTGACAAGGCAATGTCTGTGAGAGAGGACATAATATTTGCTACTGGTAGATCAGATTTACCAAATCAAGTGAATAATGTTTTAGGTTTTCCCTTTATTTTTAGAGGTGCTTTAGATGTTAGAGCTACAAAAATAAATGAAGAAATGAAAAAAGCAGCTGTAGTTGCTTTAGCAGAACTAGCTAAAAAACCAGTTCCAGAACAGGTTAATATTGCCTATGATGAAACAAAGCTAAACTTTGGTAAAGATTATATTATTCCAAAACCATTTGATCCTAGGTTAATATCAGAGATTCCTCCTGCTGTAGCTAAAGCAGCAATTGATTCAGGAGTTGCTCAAGAACCTATTGAAGATTGGGAAAAATACACTCAAATACTTGATGAAAGATTGGGTAATAATCAAAAATTAATTCGAATTATTCATAGAAGAGCAAGAAAAGCAAAAGAAAAAAAACTTGTTTTTACTGAAGCCGATCATTTAGATGTTTTAAAAGCTGCTCAAATTTGCTTTGAAGAGAAAATTGCTATACCAATTTTGTTAGGTGGAAAAAAAATAATTCAAGAATTAATGGAATCTCTTGATTTTAATGAGGATCTTCAAATTATTGATCCAACTGATAAAGTAAATAAACATTTGATCGATGAATACTCTCAAATCTTATTTAAAAAGTTAAGAAGAAAAGGAAAAACTTTAGATGATGTGAAGAGACTCCTAAGAGGAAGAGACTATTTTGGTGCAATGATGGTAGAAAATGGTGATGCTGACTGTATGTTGTCTGGATATTCTAAAAGTTATCCTTCTGTTTTCGTTCCATTAATTAATTCGATTGGAAAGGCACCAGGAGTTGAGAAAGTTGCTGCAACAAATTTAATGATTACAAAACAAGGCCCATTATTCTGCTCAGATACTTCTTTGAATATTAATCCTTCGCATAATGAAATTGCAAAAATCGCTATTAATACTGCCAAGATTGTAAATATGTTTGGAATTGAGCCAGTAATTGCAATACTTTCATATTCTAACTTTGGTTCTTCTGATTTTGATGAAGCAAAAAAAATATCAAAGGCAGTTAAAATTCTTCACGATAAAAACCCGGAATTGATAGTTGATGGTCCAATACAGTCAGATTTTGCACTTAATAGAGAAATGTTAAAGAACAGGTTCCCTTTTTCAATTTTAAATGGTCGAAAAGTTAATACGTTTATATTTCCTAATCTTGATTCAGCAAATATTACTTATAAAACTATTAAAGAACTAGATAATGCTGTTTCTGTTGGCCCTATTCTTATTGGTTTAAATCAGCCAATACATATTCTTCAACTTGGTGCGTCAGTTGATGAGATAGTTAATATGTCTGCAATATCAGTAATAGATGCAAATCAAAGAAAAATTAAGAAAAAATGATAACCTATATAAAAGGAAGATTAATAGAAAAATCACCAACTAAAATTATAGTGGAATCACACGGAATAGGTTATGAAATTAATATTTCATTAAATACATACGAACAAATATCAGATGATGAGAATATTAAAATTTTTACTCATCTCCAAAGGAAAGAAGATTCAGATATTTTATTTGGTTTTAGTTCTCAAAGTGAAAGATCTATTTTTCAACAATTAATTTCGATCTCTGGAATTGGACCAAGTACAGCCAGAACAATTTTATCCTCAATATCTGCAGTAGAGATGCAAGAAGCAGTATGGGCAGAAGATGTTGAAAGAATAAAATCTATTAAAGGAATTGGACTAAAAACTGCTCAAAGATTGATAATAGAATTGAAAGATAAAGTTGAATTATTTGATAAAAAAGATATAGATTTATCGAGTCAAAATCTTGATATTAAAAAAGAGGCATTACTTGCTCTTTCTGTATTAGGTTTTAATAAATCTAAATCTGAAAAAATTGTAAGTAAGGTGTATTTTGAAAATAAAGATATTGAGCTCCAAGAATTAATAAAAAGATCATTAAATAAATTATAATCATGAACATTCCAGAAGAATTAAAATATACAGAGGAACATGAATGGGTAAAAATTGAAGATAATATAGCTACAATTGGTATAACAGATTTTGCTCAAGGGGAACTTGGTGATATTGTTTATCTTGAAATAGACACCCTAGATAGTGAAATTGCTTTAAATGAAGTTTTTGGAACAGTTGAAGCAGTGAAAACAGTTTCAGATTTATTTATGCCAGTTGGAGGAAAAGTAATAGAAATGAATTCCAACCTAGAGGATAAGCCAGAATTAGTAAACGAGGATCCTTACGGAGAAGGTTGGATAATTAAAATAGACATTACCGATTTATCAGAAATTAATAGTTTACTTAGTGCAAAAGACTATAAAAACTTGATAGCTAGTTAAAAAAACATAAAGAGTAGCCTAACTATATGAAATAATTATAATTTTTTATAGATTAGCAAATTAAATACTTATTCATGCAACTAAAGAAAAATCCAGAAGCAGACTTAAATAAAAACAGAAATCTATACTTTGTTATTGGTCTGACTTGTGTGCTAGGTGTAACTTGGGGTGCAGTTGAGTATAAATCATATGAAAGAAAAATTGATCTTACAAATGGAGATATGCTAGTAGATGACGAAGAGGATGTTCCTATTACAGAACAGTTAAAAACACCTCCACCGCCTCCACCGCCTCCACCACCTGCTCCAGAAGTCATTGAGATCGTAGAGGATGAAGAAGAAGTTGAGGAAACTGTTATTGAATCTACAGAATCTGATGAAGAAATGGTGATTGAAGATATAGTTGTAGAAGACGACTTTGATGATATTGATGTTCCTTTTGCGGTGATCGAAGATGTTCCAATTTTTCCTGGATGTGAATCTGTTGCTAAATCTCAAAGAAGAGCATGTTTTCAGGAACAAATGAACAAGCATATTAGAAAAAACTTTAGATATCCAGATATTGCTCAAGAAATGGGTATTCAAGGAAGAGTGTATGTTAACTTTATAATTTCTAAGGACGGAACAATTACTAATATACGTATGAGAGGACCAGACAAAAACCTCGAGAATGAAGCTGCAAGAATTATTGGCAGACTTCCTCAAATGACCCCTGGTAGACAAAGAGGTAGAGCTGTTAGGGTTCCTTTTAGTATTCCAATCACTTTCAGACTTCAATAATAAATAAGGATACTTCCTAATTAATAATTAATGTCTGACACTTTACCTATAGAGCCCAGGTCTTTATTTTCTGAAATTTTAATTCTTATAAAACATAGGCTGTCCTTAAGTGTAGTCTTTTCATCTGTTGCATCTTATTTGATTGCTTTTGAAGTATTTTCAATTTATACCCTTCTTCTACTAATCTTGGGTGGTTTTTTTGTTGTAGGAGCATCTAATGGTTTTAATCAAATAATTGAAAGGAATAGAGATGCATTAATGGAACGTACATTAAATAGGCCACTTCCTACAGGAGCACTTAGTGTAAAGCAAGCAGTAATAGTTTGTATTATTCTAAGTTTCTTAGGACTGACCATGCTTTATATTATAAATTTCAGAACTGCATTTTTTGGATTTATTTCTATGATTATATATCTAGCGTTATATACTCCTTTAAAACCTATCACACCTTTATCTGTTTTTTTTGGCGCTATTCCTGGTGCTATCCCCTTCATGCTAGGCTGGGTTGCAGTTACCAATAAATTTTCAATCGAAACAGGTATTTTATTTATGATTCAATTCTTCTGGCAGTTTCCTCATTTTTGGGCTATTGGATGGATATCACATGATGATTATTCAAAAGCAGGATTTAAGATGTTACCATCTGGTCAAAGAGATAATTCTACAGCATTTCAAATTGTATTTTATACTATTTGGATGATTTTAGTTTCTACTCTTCCATATTTTAGTTTTACGGGAGATTTCACAATTGGTTTATACTCTTTGATCTTAATTTTAGCCTCAGGTTTTTTTATGCTATTTCAAGCAATAAGACTTATGAAGTATAAGGATAAACAAAACGCTATAAGACTTATGTATACAAGTATTTTTTATTTAAGTTTTATTCAAATTATATTTGTAATAGATAAATTTCTTTCATAATGACTATTTCGGATCCAATTGAAGTTAAAACTAGTAAAGCCAAAAAAATGATGTTATGGTTTGGACTAATTAGTATCACTATGACTTTTGCTGGTTTGACTAGTGCATTTATTGTAAGTAGTTCTAGACCAGATTGGCTTGACTCTTTTGTTCTTCCTGTTTGGTTTACAATAAGTACTGTATCAATTGCTTTAAGCAGTCTTTTTTTTCAACTTGCAAAGTATAAGTTAGATCAATATATAAGAGTTTCACTTCCAGAAAACATCAATATCTACATTCACAGAAATAATGTAAATATCTTTCTTGGACTTACTATTATTATGGCTATTATTTTTGTGGTTGCTCAGTTTTTAGGTTTTGGAGATATTATTTCTCAAGGTTATTATTTTACTGGTCCTGAAAGTTCTATTACTACATCATATGTATATGTTTTAGTATTTATGCATTTAGCTCACTTGTTTGCTGGAATAATTGTATTAACCGTTGTAGTTACTAAGTTTAATAAACAAAAATATGAGAAGAATAAGTTAGGTTTTGAGATGGCATTAATATTCTGGCATTTTCTTGGAGCTTTATGGATATATTTATTCTTTTTTATTAAATACTTCAGTTAAAAATTAATAAATTTGTAATCAAAATTGCCCTAGATGCAAGCATCTACATTAACAAAAACAAAACAAAATTCTTGGGGAGGAGGTGGATCTAAGCCACTAGACGCTGCTTATGGAAAACTAATGATGTGGTTTTTCATTGTTTCAGATGCACTTACATTTTCTGGTTTCCTTGTTTCTTACGGTTTCTCAAGATTTAAAAATATTGATTCTTGGCCTATTGCAGATGAAGTTTTTACGCACTTCCCATTTTTGCATGGCATAGACGCTCCGATGTATTATGTAGCACTTATGACATTTGTGTTAATTTTTTCATCTGTTACAATGGTTTTAGCTGTTGATGCTGGTCACCATAATAATAAAAATCGTGTTGCTTTTTATATGCTTTTAACTATAATTGGAGGCGCAATTTTTGTAGGTTCACAAGCTTGGGAGTGGAAGAATTTCATTAAGGGAGAATATGGTGCTGTTGAAATACAAAATGGAGAAATTTTACAATTTTACAATCTTGAAGAAGGAAAAAGAATGCCTATTGATGAATTTGCTATTTCTTCGACTCAATCTAGAGTGACTCATGATGACAACGTTGGTATTTGGTATCAAAGTGAATCAAAATTACCTGAAATTACTCTTGATGAAGTTATGGCAGGTTTTAACAATGATATGGATCTAACGGTAAGATTAGAGACTTTAGATGAAAGTGGTCATAAAATAATTCTTAGTCGTGAACAAGCTGAAATTAAACTAGCCTCTGCCACAAGAGTGGGAAAAGGCGCTAACTTAATTCGTAATGAATATGGAAATCCTCTTTTTGCTGACTTCTTCTTTTTTATTACAGGATTTCACGGCTTTCACGTGTTTTCAGGTGTTATATTAAACATAATAGTATTCATAAATGTACTTCTAGGAACATACGAAAAAAGAGGTCATTATGATATGGTTGAAAAAGTTGGTCTTTATTGGCACTTCGTTGACCTGGTATGGGTTTTTGTATTTACATTTTTCTATTTAGTATAAACTATGGCAGAGCAAAATCACAAATTAGCAATTTTTAGAGGGCGTTTGAAATTCAAGTCAAATGTTCAGAAGATATGGGGTGTTCTTATTTTTTTATCTATAATAACTGCTGTTGAAGTAGCTTTAGGTATAATCAAACCAGAAATATTATTAAACTATTTTTTAGGAATTAAGCTTATTAATTGGCTATTTATTATAATGACTATAATAAAGGCATATTATATAACATGGGACTTCATGCATGTTAGAGATGAAAAACCTTTTCTTAAAAACACCATAGTTGTTCCACTTCTTATTTTGATTCCTTTTCTATTATTTATTCTATTATACGAAGGCTCTTATATATTCAATGTTATGTTTGATGGTTTAAAGGCTTGGAACTTTGATATATATTAATGAGTAAAGATTTTAAAAAGTATTTAATACTTGGCTTTCTTTTTTTCTTTCCGATTTTCGTTTATGTATTCCTGTCAACAGGTATAAATAACTTTGCAAAACTACCTGTGTTAACTGAGAAGGTAAAAGATATAAAAGATATTGAAGGAAATATACTAGAGACATCTTTTAGAAATAAAATCTCAATAGTAGCTTTTTGGGGAGGAGATATTAATAATAAAAAATCTGAGGCATTAAATTTAAATCAAAAAATTTACAAAAGATTTTACGAGTTCCAAGATTTTCAATTTGTTGTAATGCATAACAAAACCGAATCTGAGGCAATTGAAAGTTTAAAAAATGAACTTATAAGTGGGGTTGGTACTGACCTAGAGAAATGGAATTTTATTTCTACAACTCAATCAAATATTAAGATGATTTTTGAAAGTTTTAACACTAACATTGAACTAGATTCCAACTACAGTACCCCTTATGTATTTATAGTTGATAGAGATCTGAGTTTAAGGGGAAGAGATGATGATGAAGACATTGGGATGCTTTATGGTTTTAATTCACAATCTGTTGCAGAGATAAATAATAAGATGGTAGATGATGTTAAAATTATACTGGCAGAGTATAGATTGGCTCTTAAGAAAAATGATTCTTTATTTTATGAATAATAGTATAAAATATATCGGATTATTTATAGTTATAATTCTTTTTGGAATATTTTCCTTGCCTAAGATTTACGAAAGAGTAGTTAATTCAGACACCAAAGATTCTAATAGACTTAATACTAATCAAAGGCTATCGTACTTAACAATTTCTGAAGAAAAAAGAAAAGCTCCTGATTTTGTTTTAACTAATCAAGACTCGATATTAATTTCAAATGATGATATGTTAGGTAAAGTATATGTATTAGAATTTTTCTTTACCAGATGTCCTGATATTTGTATTGAAATGAATAAAAACATGAAATCACTGGATGAACAACTGGGAGATTCAAATGATTTTGGAATTGTATCAATAACTATTGATCCTTCTAATGATACAGCATCTACCTTGAAGAAATATTCTGAGGCACTAGATGTTAAATCTCAAAACTGGCATTTTTTAACTGGTGAAAAAGACTATATCTATAAACTTGCTAATACTGGATTTAATATTTATGCAAATCAAAATGCAAATTTTGCAGGAGGTTTTGAGCATCAAGGGTATTTTGCACTTATTGATAAAGATGGTTATATTCGATCTAGAAGGGACAGTTTTGGCAACCCAATAATGTATTATCTAGGTATAAATGACATCAATGCTAGTATGCAGGGTACCGATATGTTAAGCTATGATATAAAACAATTAATTGATGAGTAAAATCCAAAACATATATAAAGACTTAAAGTATAAAACTTTAATAATTATCGTTTCGATAGTAATTCCTCTTGTTGTATTAGTCTTGTTTAATGTAAGAATAACATCTCTACCTGCTTTAACATTTTTACCGCCTATTTATGCATCAATTAATGGATTAACAGCATTACTATTAATTAGTGCTCTTTATAGTATCAAGAATAAAAAAGTCAAACAACATGAAATTTTAATGAAGACATCTATACTCTTATCATTAATATTTTTGGTTATGTATATACTATATCACATGACTTCAGATCCAACTCCATATGGGGGAGAAGGATTGATAAGATATGTATACCTTTTTATTCTAATAACTCATATTACATTATCTGTCTTTATTGTTCCTATGGTACTTATCACTTATGTAAGAGCTATTTCTAAAATGTTTGATAAGCATAAACAAATTGCAAGAATTACATTTCCAATATGGCTGTACATTGCTGTTACAGGTGTTATAGTTTATCTTATGATTTCACCTTATTATATCCACTGATGAAGAAATACTATCTGTTTTTTATTTTATTTTTTACAACGACTCTTGATCTTCAGTCACAATGCTCCATGTTAAGTGCAATGATGGAAACTGATCAGGGTTACGAATCAGCCAAGGGATTAAATAGGGGTATCGTTTATTTAATGTCTATCCCATATATATTAATAGGATTGATTATTTGGAAAATATATAAAACAAATAAAGCAGGATAATTTTTTTATTAATTAGGTTTATAATATAAACTAGTTTATATTTGTATAAAAAAGATGACAAATTCAGATCAGATAAAAATTATTAATGATATGATTAGTAAAACAAGGACTAATCTAAAACCTTTAAGTTTTAATTTAATTTTTTGGGGGACATTTATAAACATAATGAGTTTGATTCACTATGTTTTCCCAGCATTTATTCAACAAACATATTATTCTGCAGGAATATATTGGATAGCTCTTCCTATGATAGGAATGATTTATATGACCCGTTGGAATATTAAAAAATATACAGAGATAGGATATTCAACTACATTAAGTAGAGCGATTAAGATTATATGGGGAGTATTTGGCTTTGGGTGGCTAATGATAACACTTTTTTCTCTGTATAAAGGAATTAATCCAGTTCCAGATATTTTATTTCTCCTAGGTCTTGTTGTTGTTATGACTGGAATGATTATTAAATTTAAACCCTTAACAATAGGCGGTATGGTTATATTTGTTTTCATTTTCAAGTTGAATCAAAATCCAGATCAAAATTTTTTAATAGTGAATATGATTGGAGTAACCCTTGGATTATTGATCCCTGGAATTATGCTATCTAGAATGAAAACTGATAAATGATCAAAAAACTTTATTTTCAATTATTAATTTTATTAACCTGTAACATACTTATAGCTCAGGAATTTCAAACAAATCATAATTTACAGATAACTGTAAAAAAATTTGAGAATATAAAAGGTGAATTGCGAGTATGCTTAATAGACAAAAAGGAAGATTTTTTAAAACCCTATTGTATAAATGGTAAAGTAGTTTCCGTAACAAACGATTCAGTTTCTTTAGAAATAGTAAACTTAAAAACAGGAATTTACTCAATTTCAGTGTTTCATGATGAAAACAGCAATGGTATTTTAGACACTAAAGGTCTTTTTGGAATCCCTAGCGAACCTTATGGTTTTTCAAATAATCCAAATACAAGATTTGGTCCTCCTGGTTTTGAAAAGTGTACATTTCTTATAAATAAGGAGAAGCAAATCTCTATTGAATTACATTAAAAAAATATAATGAAAGATAAAAAACATATGACTTCTATACTTGAGAAGTTGCTTTTTAACCCAGTTCGATTAAAAATTCTTTCTTTTTTATTCTCAGTTGAGAGTGCAAGCTTTAAAAAATTAATGGAAATTTCTGGAGCAACTAAGGGTAATATTAGTGTTCAAATAAAAAAACTTGAAGACGCAGGACTTATTAAAGTAAGAAAAAAGTTCGAAGGTAATTACCCTCTTACTCTCTGCAAGATTACTTCAAAAGGTAAAACATCTTTTAAAGTTTTTCTAAACTCACTTCAATCATATGGAATAAATGAATCCGCAGATGTTGATTTTAAAAAATAGAATTTAGATATGATTAAAAAATTTAAGGATTCTAATAATGGTGGAACATTCATTGGTACTGGGACAGCAATAGGAGTAGCAGTTTTTGCAATAACAAATGAGCCAACATGGATCGCGGTAGGTGTAGCAATAGGTGCTGCAATTAGTTGGATGAAAAAATAAAATAAAAACGATAAAACAATTAAAATCAAAAAATAAATTATGAAAAAATTAATAGTAATTCTTCTTATATCTTCACTCTTTTACTCATGTGTAGCATTAAAGTTCCCTGATAAAATGGAAATAAACATTAATGTTCCAGAGGATTTTGATATTGAAAAACTTGAAATAATAGTTGATACTCTCAGGAGTCAAGGAAGAGAAAAGTTTGATATGCAGGTAGAGATAGGAACAGTTAAAAAATCTCAAAAAAAGAAAAAAAATTAAAAAATAAATTGTGTAGTAAAAAATTTATTAAGTACTTTGCATTACATAGTACCTAATATTTTTCTTACTTTAAACAAACTTTACGATAGTTTGTCGTTCTAATATTTAGAATTTAGGTAATTTTGCAAAATATATGATAGAAATTAAAAATTTACATAAGTCTTATGAAATGGGTTCATCCTCATTACATGTTCTTAAAGGCATTGATTTTTCTGTTAATGATGGTGAATTAGTTGCTATAATGGGATCTTCTGGTTCAGGAAAATCTACATTACTTAATATTTTAGGTATGTTAGATACATCAGACGAAGGAACATATGATCTTGATAAAATTCGTATTGCGAATATGGATGAAAAAAAGGCAGCTAACTATAGAAATAAGTTTCTAGGTTTTGTTTTTCAATCTTTTAACTTAATTAATTATAAAAATGCGCTTGAAAACGTTGCTTTGCCATTATACTATCAAGGTATACCTAGAAAAGAAAGACAAGTAACAGCGCTTAATTACCTTGATAAAGTTGGCCTTAAAGAATGGTCTACTCACTTACCAAGTGAATTATCAGGTGGTCAAAAACAGAGAGTTGCTATAGCCAGAGCATTAGCATCAAACCCAAAAGTTTTACTTGCAGATGAACCTACTGGTGCACTAGATTCTAAAACCTCTATGGAGGTAATGGCCTTAATACAACAAATTAATAACGAGGGTAAAACTATTCTAGTTGTTACTCATGAACAGGATATAGCAGAAATGTGTAAAAGAGTTGTTCGTCTTAAAGATGGAATTATAGTTGAGGATAAAAAAGTTAAACAAAACATTATAAAAAATGTTTAATATAGAACGTTGGAAAGAAATTTTTCAGTCTATTCAAAAGAATAAGTTAAGGACTGCACTTTCTGGTATTACGGTATCATTAGGTATTTTAATCTTTATTATTCTTTTTGGTCTTGGAGAAGGATTAAAAAATTCTTACACGGATTTATTTCTAAGACAGGCAAATAATGTAGTATATTTTTATCCAGGGAAGACAACTAAACCATATGGTGGTTTCAAAACAAATAGAAGAATTGAATTTGATAACTCTGATGTAGTTGATATAAAAACTAACTTTTCAGATAGAATTGAGTATGTAAACCCAACTATTAGATATGGAGATATCATAAAATATAAACTAGAGTCATATAGTTTTACAATTAGTGGTGTATCACCATCAAATCAATATATATCTGGTAATATTTTAATGAAGGGAAGATATATTAATGAGAAAGATATTCAGGATAAAACGAAAGTTGTTGTTATCGGAAGAATTGTTGCAAGAGATATTTTTAAATCTGAAGATCCAATTGGGAAATTTATAAATATTGGAAATAGATCATATAATGTTATTGGAGTTTATCAAGATCTTGATGGTGAGAATGAAGAAAGTGAATTATTTGTTCCATACACAACAAGACAACAGATACTTAAGGGAAGTGACAAATTAGGAAATCTTGATATAACTTTTAATCAAAATCTTGGTGGAAAAGGTGCTGTAAAACTAGAAAATGATATAAAGACATTTTTAAAAAAGAAAAAATCAATAGATCCAACAGATCCCAGTGGAATAAGAGTTAGAAATGTAGCAGACGAATTGGATAGGTCTCTTCAATTTGCAAATGCTTTACAAATAATTGTAACTTTTGTTGGAATAGGTACACTAATTGCAGGAATAATAGGGATATCCAATATCATGGTATTCATAGTAAAAGAGAGAACCAAAGAATTAGGAATTAGAAAGGCATTAGGGGCAGAGCCTAATGAAATAATTAAAATGATTTTAACGGAATCAGTTTTTATTACATCAATAGCTGGTGTTTTTGGAATGATTTCAGGAATTGTTATTCTTAACTCATTAGATTCTGGTGTCCTTCAAGATTATTTTATCACAAGGGCAGGAGTAGATTTAAATATTGCTTTTTTTGCCACTGTAATACTAATAATTTTTGGAGTGATTGCTGGTTATATACCAGCTAAAAGAGCTGCTCAAATAAAACCAATAGTAGCATTAAGAGATGAATAGTTTAAAAAAAATTTTTGATAGAGATACTTGGGATGAAATTTTTGAATCTATTTCAAAAAATAAAACTAGGACTATAATTACAACTATTGGAGTTTTCTGGGGTATATTTATATACATAGTTTTGGCTGGATCAGCAACTGGTCTTGAAAATGGTTTTGATGATGCTTTTAGTGGGTTAAGTAAGAACTCCATGGGAGTATGGGCGCAAAGAACTTCTATTGCATATAAAGGATTTGAAGAAGGAAGACAACCCCTATTTAGATTAAATGATGTTGATAAATTAAAAAGTAGGATACCTGAAATTGAATACATAGCACCAGGTCTTCAAGCTGGAGCTTTTAGTGGTGCACCCCCATTAGTAACAAGGGGTACTAAATCTGATAACTTTAACGTTTTTGGCAACTTTCCAGTTTATGCTAAAATTTCAGTTATTAATATATTTGATGGAGGAAGATATATTAATGAAGAGGATATTAAATATGAGAGAAAAGTAGCTGTTATTGGTGAAGGAACGCAAGAAAGGTTATTTACTGAAGGTGAAAATCCTCTTGGAAAATATATTGAAATTAACAATGTAAACTTTAAAGTAGTAGGAGTTACAAAATTTTCACAAGGAAGTGGGTTTGGATCAGATTCGGATGTAACTATTCCATATACTACTTTTGCTAAATTATATAATAGGGGTGATCGATATGGATTTATGTTTATAGCCGGATATGATTATGTAAACCCAAATTATTTAGAAGAGACAGTAATGTCAAATTTAAAAGTATTAAAAACTGTATCCCCAGATGATGAGAGAGCTTTTGGATCTTTTAATATTGGTTCATTATTTGAAAGTATCATAAAATTTACAAAAGGGATGGTTTTCTTATCTCTTGTCGTTGGTATAGCTACAATTTTTGCTGGTGTTATTGGAATTGGGAATATAATGCTAATTGCAGTTAAGGAGAGAACTAATGAGTTAGGTATAAGAAGAGCACTAGGTGCTACCCCTGGAGAAGTAAAAGTTCAAATTGTATTAGAATCAGTTTTTCTAACAATTCTAGCGGGAATAATAGGTATTATTGTTGGTGCCTTTTTACTATTTGTTATAAATATAGGTACTTCAGGGTTGGAAGACTTTCCCTTTACAAACCCAACTGTTCCTTTAGCTATTGTATTTGGTGCATTTATTACTATGGTGACTTTAGGGACACTTATTGGACTAATTCCAGCAGAGAGAGCTGTAAGTATTAAGCCTATTGAGGCTTTAAGAGAAGAGTAATTAATTAAAATAAAAAAAATGAAATTTAAAAATATCGGAATTATAGTATTAATATTAGGTTTATTATTTGCTATTGCCTATTTCGTCAGAACAAATAGTAAATCAGCAATTCAATATGACACGACAACTGCATTTACCTCAAGTATTCAAAAAACATCTGTTGTGACAGGTACAGTTATTCCTGAAGATGAGGTTGAAATAAAACCTCAATTAAATGGAATCATTTCAGAAATAATGGTAGAAGAAGGTGATATGGTTAATAATGGTGATTTGATTGCAATAATTAAAGTAGTTCCAGATGAGAGATCTGTTTATGGAGCTCAATCTCAAGTAAATGCTGCAGAATTAAATGTTAAGAATGCTGAAAGACAAATGCAAAGAGCAGAAGAATTATTTTCAAAGCAAATAATTTCTCAACAAGAATATGAAGACGCAGAATTAAGATTCAATACTGCAAAAGAAAACTTACAAGCGGCTCAAAATGATCTAGAAATTATTAGAAAGGGATCAGTCTCTGGATCATCAACTGCTAATACAAATATTAGAGCTACTATTACTGGAACTATTCTTGAGATACCTATTAAACTAGGTGATCAGGTAATTGCAGCTAATAGCTTTAATTCTGGATCAACAGTTGCAATAATTGCAGATTTAAACATGATGATCTTTGAGGGACAAGTAGATGAAGCAGAAGTTGGAAGACTAGAGGTAGGACAGGATTTAAGTGTAAGTATGGCTGCTATTCCTGACAAAGAATTTCTTGCAAAGTTAAAATTTGTTGCTCCTAAAGGTACTGAAGCTGGTGGTGCAGTTCAATTTAAAATTGAAGCTGACCTTACTCTAGATGAAAGTACTTTTATAAGAGCTGGATACAGTGCAAACGGAACTCTTGTAGTTGACAATAGACAAGATATTATGGTTATAGCTGAGGCTCTTTTACAGTTTGATAGAAAAACTTCCGTACCATATGTTGAAGTAGAGACTTCTAATCAAAATTTTGAAAGAAGAGACATAACTATTGGATTATCAGATGGAATAAAAGTTGAAATTTTAGATGGACTAGAAATGACAGATAAAATTAAAATTTGGAATAAAACAGAACCGATTAAGATTGAACCTGAAGAATCAGCATTCGATCAATTTGATGACTAAAAACTAAAAATGATAAATAAATATATTCTTTTAACTCTTTTTTCTTCAACACTTGCTTATTCCCAATCAGGTGAAAACATTTTAACACTTCAGGATGCTGTTGAGATGGCAATAGAAAAAAATATAAGTATTAAACAATCAGAACTAAACTTACTTAATTCTGAAATAAGTAAATCCGACGCTATTGGAAATTTCCTTCCAAGAGTTTCAGCATCAGCTAACCACCAATGGAATATTGGTAGAGGGATTAATATTACAACTAATGTAATTGAAGATATAACCACTTCATTTTCATCTATGAGTGCAGGTGTTGGTTTAGATGTCTATAATGGCTTTAGAAATGTATATCAACTTCATAGAGCTAATCTTGAAATTCTTTCTTCACAGTTTCAACTAGATGATATGAAAGATGATATAAAGCTTTTAGTAGCAAACTCTTATTTGCAAATCATGTTTAATAGTGAAATACTTAAAGTTCAAAAATCACAACTTGAAATCACTAAGCTAGAATTTGAAAGAACTAAAGATTTAATTGAAAGTGGAACATTTTCGCCAAGACAAATTTTTGAAATTGAAGCAAATCTAGCATCTCAGGAACAAAGTGTTGTTCAGGCCGAAAACAATTTTAGAAATGCAAAGCTAAGTTTAGCACAACTTCTTTTAATTGATGATTTTGAAAGCTTTGAAATAGCATATGAAGATTTTAGTGTTCCTTTTTCAGATATATTAGCTAAAACACCAAAAGAAATACTTGAAAAATCCTTGACCTTC
>JAQXBP010000052.1:0-3895 GCA_029252345.1 Flavobacteriaceae bacterium
GGGTCTATATAATATAGAAAAGGACTAAAAAGAAGTGAAAACTACTACCAGCAATTACAAATAGATGCCATATTGTATGAGCATATTTTTTTTCCATTGAATAAAAAATGGTTCCAAGAGTGTAACTAAGACCACTCAAGGCTAATAATATAATTGCATTAAATTCTAAAACTTCAAATAAAGTTTTAATATCTATTACTATTACCCATCCCATTAGTAAATATAATCCCAGAGATAGTTTTTCAAATTTACCAGTATAAAAAAGCTTAAATATTGTACCAAAAATAGCTATAATACAAACTGCTATAAAGATATAAATACCTGACTTGTCAAGAAGTGTTATTAGACAAACTGGAGCATATGAACCAGCTATTAAGTAATAAATACTAATGTGATCAAATATTCTTAATTTTTCCTTTAAAACAGGTTCAGAGACATAATGATAAAGAGTTGATGATAAATAAACAGATACAAGTCCAAATCCAAAAAAAAGAATACCTGAAAGACTTAGTATTGGTAAGACATAATTAGTAAACAATAAATAGGAGACACCAATAATTGATCCTAAAAGTCCAATAAAGTGGGTAAGAGCATTCCAAAATTCTTCTTCTCTAGATACTTCCATGTTCATTTGCAAACATAGAAATTAGATATTATAAATAGTGTAGGTGTAGATAATTAACATAGAATTATAAAATCAGTAACTTTGTTAAATTCTAAAATAAAAGAAATGAAAACTAAATCAGAGATAGTAGATAACTGGCTTGTGAGATATACTGGGTTAGAGCTTAAAAGTTTTGGAGAGTATATTCTTTTAACAAACTTTGATAAGTATGTAAAGATTTTTGCCGAAAACTCAGGCTGTGAGATTAATGGGGAAGATAAAAATATGACTTCAGCTACATCTAAAAACATTACAATTATAAATTTTGGAATGGGTAGTCCAAATGCAGCTACTATTATGGACCTTTTATCAGCAATTACTCCAAAGGCTGTTCTTTTCCTTGGTAAATGTGGAGGATTAAAAAATAGAATTAATATTGGTGATTTCGTTCTTCCAATTGGAGCTATTAGAGGAGATGGAACATCGAATGATTATTTTCCTCCTGAAGTTCCTGCTATGCCTTCATTCTCTCTTCAGAAAGCTATCTCTACAACTATTAGAGAATTTAAAACTGATTACTGGACAGGAACTGTTTACACTACAAACAGAAGAGTATGGGAATACGATAAAGGATTTAAAGACTACATAAAAAAAACTAGGGCATATGCAATTGATATGGAAACAGCTACACTATTTACAGTAGGTTTTCATAATAAAATTCCAGTAGGTGCATTATTACTGGTTTCAGATTCACCTATGACACCTGAAGGTGTTAAAACTCTTGAAAAAGATGAAATAAATTCAAGACAATTTGACGAGAAACATATTGAAATTGGTGTTGATTCCCTTAGAAAATTAATGGATAATGCAGAAACTGTAAGGCATCTTAAGTTTTAGTTACTTAACATGAGAGTTTCATTTATATTAATTTTTATATTAATTTTTGGCTGTACAAAATCAGATTCTGATCTTGATGAAAAGTTTTCCAAAGAAGGATCTGATAGTTTTGAATACTACGAAGGACTTTCAAGCTACAATATTCAACATGATGGTTTAAATAGAGAATATTTACTCTATATACCCCCAAATATCCAATCAAGAACTAATCTCCCTGTAATTTTTAATTTTCATGGATACTCAGGTCAAGCAGATCAGTTTTATAATTTGACAAATTTAGTAGATATAGCAAATGAGAATGGAGTTGTTTTAGTATATCCTCAAGGTGCATTATTGCCTGGAGGGTCTACTCATTGGAATGCAGCACCAAAAAGAGATGGTTCTACATCATTTATTAATAAAAGTAATGTAGATGATATAGGATTCTTTTCAGCTATGTTTGATGAAATAAATCGAAATAATATCCTTGATTTAAACAGAGTTTATGCAATAGGATACTCTAACGGAGGTATGTTCTCTCATTTTTTAGCATGTAATACAGATAATATTTTTGCTGCAATTGGTGATGTAGCAGGGACAATGCTATTAGATACATATAATAGCTGTAATCCTTCTTCACCAACTCCACTTTTAAAAATTCACGGAACATCTGATCCCGTTGTTGCATATAATGGTTTTGACCAACAAGGTTTTAAAACAGTTGATGAGGTTGTAGATTTTTGGAAATTAAATAATAATTCTAATGATTCGTTTATTTTCAATAGTATGGCAAGTACTTCATGGGCTAATTATATGGGTCCTGTAGATTTTGAAAAATATACATACGAATCAGATTTAAACGGACCTAGTATTGTACATTATAAAATGCTAAGAGGTCTTCACTGGTGGGATTATAGTTTAGATAATGATCTTAAAACAAGTTCATTATTGTGGGAGTTTTTTTCTCAGCATACTAGGGAGTAATAGAAATAAAAAAAGGGCCATCAAGCCCCTTTTTAATTTGTAAATTTAATTACTATTGTAATCCAAGCATTATACTACCGAAGTCAAAAAATTCCCATATAAATGCTGTATTTCCTTCTTCATCAAATTGTTGAACTGAATAATAAGAAGTTTCAAACTCTGTACCAGATTCTTTATGGTTATAAGTCCATACACCGTATGATCTAACACCTCCATCAGGTAAAAACTCAGTATCATCTACACCAGGATAGTACTGTCTGTTTGTAAACTTAAAGTTTTCAAAGTTACCATGCCATCCTTTCATACCATCCATCCATTCATTTTTAGTAAGAGAATCCCCTTGTGGGCTTGACCAGATTAAATCTTCAGAAGCACCATCGAACATAGATTGTAAATCTCCATTTTCAAAATAGTTAAATTCTGCATCAACTTTTTCAACATTAGTATTGTATTTTTCAAGACCAGCATTGAACTTAGAGGATGTTGCATCAGGGGATGCACATGCTGCTAGTAAGCTAATTACGGTTAAGGTTAATAATTTTTTCATTGTATTTGTTTTAAATTAGAATACAAATTTATGAAAAACATATTTTATCAATTACATTAGCTTTGAAATATGGAAATTCCAGAAAAATTAAAATTAGAATACCTTCTTGCTCTTGACAATCATATTGAAACTGTAGGAAAGGAAAATAAAGAGGTTACATTAAAAAAAATTTTCGAAATCACAAGAGATATTGCTAATCTTGGATTTGGTGAAAAAGATATACATGAAATTGCAAAAGATGAAGATCTTTACATTAGATATGAAGAATGGAGAGGTAAAAAATAAAAAATATGAAAATTAAAAATGACTTGTAGTAATTGTAAAGCTTATTATCAATCTATTGGAAAGGGTGGTAACTATTGCCCTCACTGTGGCACACATAACTGGGGTTTTGATAAGAATTTCTTTATTTCTCTAATTATAGCTGCTTTAATCTTTTTATCAATTTATTTATATAATTCTTACTATGCTTAAAACTTATCTATTTTCATTTTTATTTGTTTTAAATCTTTTGCTTATATCATGTGAATCATCTAGTAACAATTATGAAACTGTTGTTAAGGATGAATCATTTAGAAAGGATGTGTTGAAAAGTAATCCTGGCGATTATGTGAAGCTTACTAAAGGTTATACATATTTTGAAGATGTAAACATTAACTCTCAAATTGGCAACGTTGTATTAGTTCATGGATTTTCAGTTCCTTCTTATATAATGAGAACAACTTTTAACTCAATCAAAGAGAGAGGTTATAGAGTTATTATGATGGATTTATATGGTAGAGGATTTTCAGATAATCCAAATCTTCCCCAAACAGATAAATTAAGAGCGACACAGGTAATAGAATTAATGAAGAGTAGGGGGATAAAATCAGCTTCTTTAGTAG
>JAQXBP010000053.1:0-6562 GCA_029252345.1 Flavobacteriaceae bacterium
TAAAAAAAAACGTTAAATCAGTTTATATATAAGAAAAAAATTATAAATTTGCAGCTCGTAAAAAAACAAGAAAAAAATACTGCTATGGCTAAAGAAAATTTTGATAGATCGAAACCCCACCTAAACATAGGTACTATCGGTCACGTTGACCACGGAAAAACAACTCTTACTGCTGCAATTACAAAAGTATTATCAGACGCTGGTTTTTCAGAAGCTAGAAGTTTTGATTCAATTGATAATGCACCTGAAGAAAAAGAACGTGGTATTACAATTAACACATCTCATGTTGAATATCAAACAGCAAACCGTCACTACGCTCACGTAGATTGTCCTGGTCACGCTGATTATGTAAAAAACATGGTAACTGGTGCTGCTCAAATGGATGGAGCTATTTTGGTTGTTGCTGCAACTGATGGTCCTATGCCTCAAACTAGAGAGCACATATTATTAGGAAGACAGGTAGGTATACCAAGAATTGTTGCTTTTTTAAATAAAGCTGATATGGTAGATGACGCTGAGCTTCTAGAACTAGTTGAAATGGAAGTGAGAGATCTTCTTTCTTTCTATGATTATGATGGAGATAATACTCCTGTTGTTCTTGGTTCTGCTTTAGGAGCCTTAAATGGTGAACAAAAATGGGTTGATAGTGTATTAAAATTAATGGAAGGTGTTGATAGCTACATTGAACTTCCAAAAAGAGAAGTTGATAAAGACTTCCTAATGCCTGTTGAGGATGTATTCTCAATAACTGGTAGAGGTACTGTTGCAACTGGTAGAATTGAAACTGGTATTGCAAACTCAGGTGATGAAGTTGATATTATTGGGATGGGAGCTGAAAAGCTTAAATCTACAATAACAGGTATTGAAATGTTTAGAAAAATTCTTGATAAAGGTGAAGCAGGTGATAATGCTGGTATCCTTTTAAGAGGTATTGAAAAAACAGATATAACGAGAGGTATGGTTATTTGTAAGCCAGGCTCTGTAACTCCTCATGCAAAATTTAAGGCTGAGGTTTATATCTTGAAAAAAGAAGAAGGTGGTCGTCATACTCCATTCCATAACAATTATCGCCCTCAGTTCTATGTTAGAACTACAGATGTTACAGGTAATATTGTGCTTCCAAGTGGTGTAGAAATGGTGATGCCTGGTGATAACTTAACAATTGAAGTTGAGTTAATATCACCTATTGCTCTAAATGTTGGTTTAAGATTTGCAATTCGTGAAGGTGGTAGAACCGTCGGTGCAGGTCAGGTAACTGAACTTTTAGACTAGTAAAACAAAGTTTAATTAACTCTAAGGGTGTCTTGCGTTAAGCTTGATACCTTTTGTGTAAAATATAAACGGGTTTAGCTCAGTTGGTAGAGCACTGGTCTCCAAAACCAGGTGTCGGGAGTTCGAGTCTCTCAACCCGTGCACAAAAAAAATATGATGTCGATTATTAACTTTATAAAGGAATCTGTAACAGAGCTGAGGGATAATGTCAAATGGACTCCCCGTTCAGAGTTGTTAAACCTATCTGCTTTGGTGATAGTTTTTTCAGTGATCTTCTCATTAGTTATATGGGGGGCTGATTCAATTCTCTCTAGAGTAGTTAAATTTTATTTCAATTTAATAGGATAGATGGTGGAAGTAGCAGAAAAAAAATGGTATGTAATAAGGGTCGTGACTGGTCAGGAAGTCAAAATTAAAGACTACATCGAGTATGAAGTCTCTAGAGTCTCTCTTGATAAACAGATCGAAGAAATGCTTGTTCCTACCGAAAAAGTTATTCAAATAAGAAAAGGAAAAAAGATTTCTAAAGAGAAAACTTATTTTCCGGGTTACATAATGTTGAAGGCTGATATTTCTGGTGAAATTTTACATGTTATTAAATCTGTATCTAATGTTCTTGGTTTTCTAGGAGAAACTAAAGGTGGTGAACCAATTCCTTTAAGACAGTCTGAGGTAAATAGAATGCTTGGTAAAGTAGACGAGTTAGCAATTTCAGGAGAGCAAATAAACATTCCATTTTCTATTGGTGAAAATGTTAAAGTAATTGATGGTCCTTTTAATGGATTTACTGGGACAATTGACAATGTAAACGAAGAAAAAAGAAAACTTGAAGTAATGGTTAAAATTTTTGGAAGAAAAACTCCATTAGAACTAAGTTACATGCAAGTTGAAAAATTATAATTATGGCAAAGGCATTAGACAAAGTATTAAAATTACAAATTAGAGGAGGAGCTGCAAACCCTTCTCCACCAGTAGGACCAGCTCTTGGTGCAGCGGGTGTTAATATAATGGAGTTTTGTAAGCAATTTAACTCTAGAAGTCAGGATAAACCTGGAAAAATTCTTCCTGTTGTTGTAAGTGTTTTTAAAGATAAGAGTTTTGATTTTATAATTAAAACACCCCCAGCAGCCATACAGCTACTTGAAGCATCTAAGAAGAAAAAAGGTTCTGGTGAGCCTAACAGAGAGAAAGTTGCTACTGTATCTTGGGATCAGGTTAAAAAAATTGCAGAAGATAAAATGGTTGATCTTAACGCTTTCACTGTAGATTCTGCAATGAAAATGGTTGCAGGTACTGCCAGATCAATGGGAATTAAAGTAAATGGAGGAACTCCACCAGTTAAATAATTATGGGAAAACTAACTAAGAATAGAAAAATTTCAATTGAAAAGGTAGACTCAGAGAAGTCTTACAGTCTTGAAGAGGCTTCATCTCTAGTAAAAGAAATTACAACAACTAAGTTTGATTCATCAGTAGACTTGGCTGTAAGATTAGGTGTAGATCCTAAAAAAGCAAATGAAATGGTTAGGGGTGTAGTATCTCTTCCGCATGGAACAGGAAAAACACTTAAATTACTAGCTTTGGTAACTCCTGATAAAGAAGAAGAAGCAAAAAAAGCAGGTGCTGATCTAGTTGGTCTTGATGAATATATTGAAAAAATTAAAAAGGGTTGGGTTGATGTTGACATCATAGTAACGATGCCTAGTGTAATGGGTAAGTTAGGTCCATTAGGAAAGGTTTTAGGTCCTAGAGGATTAATGCCAAATCCAAAGACTGGAACTGTTACTATGGATATTGCAAAAGCTGTTACTGAAATTAAAGGTGGGAAAATTGACTTTAAAGTTGATAAAACTGGAATAATTCATGCTTCAGTTGGTAAAGTATCTTTTACTGCTGATAAGATTAAGGATAATGCTAATGAGCTTATTAATACAATTGTAAAACTTAAGCCATCAGGAGCAAAAGGTATATATATAAAAAGTATTTCAATGTCAAGCACAATGAGTCCTGGCATTGCAATTGAATCAAAATTTGAATAATACTCAAGATGAATAAAGAAGAAAAAGTTCAAGCTGTAGAAGAGCTGAAAGGTCAACTTGCCGATTATAAGTCAATATACTTGACTGATATCGCAGGTCTTAATGCTGTTGAAACAAGTAAACTTAGAAGAGAATGTTTTAACTCTAATGTTAAACTTTCAGTTGTAAAGAACACATTTCTTGAAAGAGCAATGGCTGAATCAGAAAATGACTTTGGTGAACTTAAAGAGTTATTGAAAGGTAACACTACTATAATGTTATCGTCAATTGGTAATAGTCCAGCTAAGGTTATCAAAAAATTTAGAAAAGATGGTGATAAACCAATTTTAAAAGGAGCATTTGTTGATGAGGCTATTTACATAGGTGATGAAAATATTGAAGCGTTATTTAACTTAAAATCTAAAGAAGAAGTTATTGGTGAAATTATTTCCCTTCTTCAATCACCAGCTAAAAATGTTATTTCTGCACTTAAGTCAAGTTCAGGCAAAATAGCTGGTCTAGTTAAAACATTAAGTGAAAAACCTGCAGAAGAAGTTAAGACTGAAGAGCCAGCTACAGAAGAAGTTAAAGCTGAAGAGCCTGTTGCAGAAGAAGTTAAAGCTGAAGAAACTGATAAAGCAGAGGAGCAAACCTCTGAGGATGAATCTAAAGACGAATCTAAATAAAAAGTTAAGTAAAATAATAATAATTAATAATTAAAAACTCTAATAATGGCAGATCTAAAAAAAGTCGCAGAACAGTTAGTTGGTTTAACAGTTAAAGAAGTTAACGAACTTGCTGATATTCTTAAAGATGAATATGGTATCGAACCTGCAGCAGCAGCAGCAGTAGCGGTAGCAGCGGGTCCTGGTGCAGGTGGAGAAGACGCAGCTGAAGCAAAATCAGAATTTGATGTTGTTTTAAAATCAGCTGGTGGCTCAAAACTTGCAGTGGTTAAATTGGTCAAGGAGTTAACTGGATTAGGGCTTAAAGAAGCTAAAGATCTAGTTGATAACGCTCCAAGTTCAATTAAAGAAGCAGTATCAAAAGACGATGCTGAGGGACTAAAGAAATCACTTGAAGAAGCTGGAGCTGAGGTTGAACTTAAGTAAGTTTAAATAACTTCGTTTTTTAGGCTTTTAGAATTTTATCTAAAGGCCTATGCTTGTTTGAATTAAACTCTAAAATATGACTAATAATAAATTGAGAACAAATTTTTCTAATACTAAAACTGCAAACATTGAAACTGATTTCTTAGATATTCAAATCAAATCATTTCAAGATTTCTTCCAACTCGAAACCAAGTCAGATGAGAGAGTTGAAGAAGGTTTGTTTAACACTTTTAAAGAAAACTTTCCGATAACCGACGCTAGGAATCAGTTTGTTTTAGAATTTATAGACTATTTCGTTGACCCACCAAGGTACTCAATGCAAGAGTGTATTCAAAGAGGTCTAAGCTTTTCCGTGCCTCTTAAAGCAAGATTAAAGCTTTACTGTACTGATGCCGAGCATGAAGACTTTGAAACTATTGTTCAGGATGTTTTTCTAGGATCTATTCCTTACATGACACCTAGCGGTACTTTTATAATTAATGGAGCTGAAAGAGTTGTTGTTTCTCAACTTCATAGATCTCCTGGAGTATTTTTTGGCCAATCGTTTCATGCTAATGGAACAAAACTTTACTCAGCTAGAGTAATTCCTTTTAAAGGTTCATGGATTGAATTTGCTACTGATATAAATAATGTCATGTATGCATACATTGACAGAAAGAAAAAATTGCCTGTTACAACACTATTTAGAGCAATTGGATATCAGGGTGATAAAGAAATTCTTGAAATCTTTGACTTAGCTGAAGAAATTAAAGTAACAAAAGCTGGACTTAAGAAAGCACTTAACAGAAAATTAGCTGCAAGAGTTTTAAGAACATGGCATGAAGACTTTGTTGATGAAGATACTGGTGAGGTTATTTCAATTGAAAGAAATGAAATCATAATTGATAGAGATACGGTTATTGAAAAAGATCATGTAGAGCAGATACTTGATGCTGATGTTAAAACAATTTTAATTCATAAGGAAGATGCTCAAAACTCAGACTATGCAATTATATATAATACTCTTCAGAAAGATCAGACTAATACTGAAAAAGAAGCTGTAGAATATATCTACAGACAATTAAGGAATGCTGAGCCGCCAGATGAGGAAACAGCAAGAGGTATCATAGATAAATTATTCTTTTCAGATCAAAGATATAATCTTGGAGAAGTTGGTAGATATAGAATGAACAAGAAGTTAAATCTTGAGGTTGATATGGAGGAAAGGACTTTGACTAGACTTGATATAACTACTATTATAAAATATCTAATAGAATTAATTAATTCAAAAGCAGAGATTGATGATATTGATCACTTATCTAACAGAAGAGTAAGAACAGTAGGTGAACAACTATCTTCTCAATTTGGAGTTGGTCTTGCTAGAATGGCAAGAACTATTAGAGAAAGAATGAACGTTCGTGATAACGAAGTGTTTACTCCAATTGATTTGATAAACGCCAAAACCTTATCATCTGTTATTAATACTTTTTTTGGAACAAATCAGCTATCACAATTTATGGATCAAACAAATCCACTAGCTGAAATTACTCACAAAAGACGATTATCTGCTCTAGGGCCAGGTGGTTTATCAAGGGAAAGAGCTGGGTTTGAGGTAAGAGATGTTCACTATACACATTACGGAAGACTATGTCCAATTGAAACACCTGAAGGACCTAATATTGGTCTTATATCTTCACTTTCTGTATATGCTAGGGTAAATAATCTTGGTTTTATTGAAACACCTTATAGACAAGTTAAAAATGGTAAAATTGATCTAAAAAATATAACATATTTATCTGCAGAGGAAGAAGAAAATAATCTAATTGCCCAGGCTAATATTGATTATGATAGTTCTGGTATGATTAAAGCTGAAAAAGTAATCGCCAGAGATCAAGCTGATTTTCCTGTTGTTACTCCAGATAACATAAATTATACAGACATAGCTCCTAATCAAATAGCTTCTATATCTGCTTCTTTGATTCCATTTCTTGAACACGATGATGCTAACCGTGCGTTGATGGGTTCTAATATGATGCGTCAAGCTGTTCCTCTTTTAAAACCTGAATCACCAATTGTTGGTACTGGTTTAGAGAAATCTGTTGCTTCAGACTCTAGAGTATTAATCAATGCTGAAAGAGATGGAGTAGTTGATTACGTTGATGCAAATAAGATTATCATTAAA
>JAQXBP010000054.1:0-2364 GCA_029252345.1 Flavobacteriaceae bacterium
GGAGACAAATATCAAAGGTGTTTTTCTTGCAGGAGTTCTTTGTGGTGGGCTAAAAACTAACAAGTGGTTTATAGAGAATTCACGTGAGCATTCAGAAAAAATTATATCTCAAATAATTAAAGTCTAGAATTTTTATAGATTTTCCCCTTTTTCATAACAATATTTACATTTTGAAGTAACGAAATATATTTAAGGACATCACCCTTTACAGCTATAATATCTGCTTGTTTTCCGATTGATATTGTTCCAACAGTTTCAGATACACCCATAAAAAAGGAAGGCCAATAAGTTGCAGATTTTATTGCATCAAGAGGGTCTACTCCCATTACATTGACCCATACATCTAGTTCATTCCATGTGCTCTGAGAATGAAACTTCATAGGTATTCCACTATCAGTTCCGATCATCATAACAACTCCTGAATTTCTTAGCTGATTAAATTTTGTTTTTAAAGTAGGTTTTCTAATTGGTGTAAGCTGAAAGTATGGTAATTCACCTGGTTTTTTAATAGAGTTTTTTATATCAGTAATTATTGTGTCTGGAAGACCTAAGTGCCACGAGTCATTATCTAGATGTTCATTACTTTTTATTACATCAGTATAATTATAAAGGCCTTCAATGGTTGGAGTCCAGAATAATGGTCCTAGGTTCATTTGACCAGTTCTCTCATTAATCATTTCCATTACATCATCTGGATATTTAGGAGCTGATGATAATCCAGTATGCTCAAAATTATCGATTCCAACTTTAAGTCCTAACCTAATTTCTTCTGGGCGATGAGAGTGAGCTACTACTTTTAAATTATTTTTATGAGCTTCGTCTACAATTGCATTTAACTCTTCATAAGTCATTTGGTCTTGATCAATAAGTTTTATTACGTCAACTCCAGCATTTGCTAGAGTTTTTACTTTATATCTTGCATCTTTTCTACCATTTACACCCCATCTGAATTCTTCTGTTCCTGGATATGGCTGTTTCTGAATAAAAGGACCACTCATATACATTGTGGGTCCTGGAATTGTTCCTGAATTAATTCTATCTCTTACATCTAAACTCTCCTCCAAAGGTCCTCCTAAATCTCTGGCACTAGTTACTCCTGCCATAAGAAGTTGATGTGCAGATGAAGGCATGATTACATCTTTAAATAACTTTAAATATGTAACATCCCAATAATCATAATCTGAATGTCCATTAATCATTAAGTGAACATGCATGTCCCATAGACCTGGCATAACAGACATTCCCTCCGTACTTATTATTTCATAATCCTCTGATATTTTTATTTTGCCAACAGTTCCAATTTCTATTATGGTTTCACCATCTATCAAAATAACACTATCATGAATTGGAATATTACCATAACCATCAATTAATGTTCCTCCAACTAAAGCCTTCTTTTGTGCAATTGAAAATAATGACGATAATAATGTTATGATTAATAAGTATTTTTTCATTTTTTAAAAGTTAAGTATTAATTGATTTAGATAATAAACTATGAAAGTGGTGAACACCTCTCTCTTTAGATGGAGAAAATCTTCCTGTGTTATAGAACTTAGAGTTTATTCCTTTTTGAACTCCCTCAACAACAAACTCATCTTCTCTTTCAACTTTATCAAGTGAAGCTCCAGCTCCAGTCTCTAATTTAGATTCATCAAATACATATGTCAAAAATTGAACTTTTGTTTTACTAATATTGACTGGTTTAACAATATTTATTGAAAGTCCCCAAGGATAAAAATTGAGCATTATATTAGGGTATAACCAATAATAATATGCTGCAACATTTTTTCCATGATCAATGTGATTTTCCGGAATATCAAAAATCTCCTCTCCATCTTTAGCATAGCCAACTTGAAGATTAAAGTTTTCATAAATTTCTATATCATAATCCCCATAATCCAATACATTATTCAAGTCATTATGAACAAAAGGTATATGAAATCCCTCTAGGTAATTATCGCAATAAAGAGCCCAATGAGAATTCACTAGATAATCTTTACTTAAATCTCCTCTATGAGTCAATTTATCTAAAGGAATAAAACTTACTCGTTCTATAATTTCTTTAAAAACTGATCCAATGTCAAAGCTAGGTTCTAAACCTACAAATAGGAAAGGGCCAAGTTTTTTAATTTTAAATTCTTTTAAATCATCGCATTCCCTTGGAAAATTTTCAGCATCTTCAAATTCTGGCATTGATTTATACTTTCCATCTAAATAAAATTTCCTGCCATGATACATACATCTTAAATCATTAATCTTACAGCGGTCATTTATAATTATGTTAGCTCGATGTGTACATACATTAGTTAAACATTTAAAATCATTATTATCATATTTAATTAATACTAAGGGTTCACTTATGTA
>JAQXBP010000055.1:0-16852 GCA_029252345.1 Flavobacteriaceae bacterium
AGCGATAATTCAGCCTCAAATGTGCTAATTGATTTTATAGGATATAATAATTTTAATGCTAAAATGGCGAAAGCAGGATTTAAAAACACATATTTAAATCATAAGTTTAATCCAGATCCATATGTTAAGAATAATTGGCAAATAAAGACAGTCAAAAACGAAATAATATCATCAAATGAGGATCAAATTATAATTACTGCCGAACAGAATACTTTAGGATTAAAAAAAGGAAAAAATAGATTTCAAAACGGAAAGGTGGTTCCTGGAGCAATTGATTTTTCTCAAAAAAATCGATCATCAATAACCGACATGCACAATATTTTAAAAAGAATAATCTTTCCTTTAAAGTTTGATAAAGACAAGACTTTTAATCTTAACGTTGAGGACTATGATTTTTTAAGATATTGGATGAGTAGGTTTACCTATGAAGATATTGGAGATAAATTTAAAACTGAAAAAAAATATTTTGACTCTTATAATAAGTTTTTTATTCATGGAGAGGATACAATTGTAAATGATAGAAACATTAGAGTATACAATAAAATTGGTCAGGCTTTTGGAACTTCAGTAGACAATGCATATATAAAAAATTATCAGGATGATGTTGAGTTTTTTCTAACAGCAACTATTTACACGAACAAGAATAAAACAATTAATGATAATGTATATGAGTATAATCAAACAGCCATACCCTTTCTTTCAAAATTATCAAAATCAATATACTCGAGGTTATCAAAATAAGACATAATAATTAACCAAAATAATTAAAAAGAGCAGAAGAATTAACTGTTGTAACTAAAGCCTGGTAAGTGTATACTCTATTAAGTTCTCAACAGTGTTTTCGGGTTTCATGCTATATTCTTCTAGATTTCTGTTGGCAAGTATTGCGTTTAAGGATATTGCATTATGCCCTAAAAGCTTGGACATTGCATAAATAATTGCAGTTTCCATTTCAAGATTTGTAGCATTATAATTTTTGTACTTAATTTTCTTAATTTCACTTAGCTTGTTCTTATGAGAGGTGCTTAAACGTATGGATCTTCCCTGTGAACCATAGAATCCTCCACATGTTATGGTTATCCCACTATTTACATCATTTGAAATAAATTTATCATATAATTCACCGGAGCAATCATAACAATATAATTGATCTTGAATTTGATGATTTTCAGATATATACTTTTTGAAGTTTTTGTTGTCTATTTTTGACAAATCATAATTTAACATAAAACCATCAATGTCGATTGCCATTTTACTTAACAAGAAGGAATCAACAGAAACATCATCTTGAATTGCGCCTGAAGTACCAATCCTGATTAAATCAAGAGATTTTCTTGAACTTAAAACTTCTCCTGTTTCTAAGTTTATATTAGCTAAAGCATCGAGTTCATTTAAAACAATATCTATATTAGAAGAACCAATTCCAGTTGAAATAACAGTAATTCTTTTTGATTTATAACTACCGGTGACAGATTTAAACTCTCTGTTTTGAGTATTAAATTCAATATTATTAAAATATCTAGTGACTTTATCTACCCGAAATGGGTCACCCACTAAGATTATAGTTGAAGATAAATTTTCTGGCTTGAGTTTTAAATGATATACCGAACCATCTTTATTTAGTATTAATTCTGATCTATCCATTACTTTTTAAGTAGACCTAATTCTACTAATCTTTCATTTAAGAAATGGCCAGCAGTAATGTCTTTAAAAGATTTAGGATTGTCTTCATTAATACACGACTCTAAAACATTTAACTTCATTTCACTTACTGGATGCATGAAAAATGGAATAGAATATCTAGATTTTTTTAACAATTCCATGTCTGGATTGACAACCCTATGAACTGTTGATTTTAATAGGTTATTAGTATGCCTTGACAACATATCTCCAATATTTATCATTAACTCATCCTTACCAGCTACCGCATCAATCCATTCACCATTTGAATGTTTAACCTGTAATCCCTTACCATGCGCACCCATAAGTAAAGTAATCAGATTTATATCTCCATGAGCAGAAGCACGAACAGCTTCTTTAGGATCATCTAGAATAGGAGGGTAGTGGATAGGTCTTAATATTGAGTTTCCATTTTTAATATATTGATCAAAGTAATTTTCCTCAATATCTAAATACAATGCCAAAGCTCTAAGAATGTATTTTGCAGTGTTTTCTAACGAGGCATAAACTTCCTTGCCAACTTTATTAAATTCAGGTAATTCATCAACATTAATGTTAGGAAAATAATTATAATTACCTTTCTCTTCTTCTTCAACATATTGGCCAAAATGCCAGAATTCTTTTAGATCTCCGTGTTTACTTCCTTTAGCACTTTCCTTTCCGAAAGAAACATACCCCCTTTGACCTGAATATTCAGGGAACTCATATTTAGTTTTCACTTCATCTGGTAGATCAAAAAATAATTTAATTTGTTTGTATAGCCTTTCAACAAGCTCATCAGACAAAAGATGGCCTTTCACGGCACAAAACCCTATCTCTTGAAAAGCTTTACCTATTAATTGAACAAACTCTGCCTTACGTTGAGGGTCTTCACTTAAAAAATCTCTAAGATCTAACGATGGTATCTTGTTCATGAAAAAGTTTTATTAGTATTTTGCAAATATACAAAATGTTGATAAAGATAATGTTGGCAAACGATTAGAGATTATGATAAATGACAACTATGCTTTAGAAGCATCAGTGTTTTTTATTTAATTTAGAAATATACTTTCCCAGGATGTCAAACTCAAGATTGACTTTGCTTCCTAAAATAATCTTTTTAAAATTTGTGTTTTCGTAAGTGTAGGGAATAATTGCTACAGAAAAAGAACAGTTAGTTGAGTCAACAACTGTGAGGCTAACCCCGTTTATAGTTATTGAACCTTTTTCTACAGTTATGTTTTGTTCAGAATGTTTAAAAACATATTTCCAGCTACCGTTAGTCTCTAATGACTCTGAGCACACAGCCACCTCATCAACATGGCCTTGAACGATATGGCCGTCGAATCTTGAATTAACAGACATCGATCTTTCAAGGTTAACAATGTCTCCAGGCTTTAACTCTCCAAGATTTGTTTTTTTTAGACTTTCTGCTATAACTGTAACGGTATATGTATCATCATTAAGTTTAACTACGGTAAGACAAACACCATTATGACAAAGACTTTGATCAACTTTAAGTTCCTTAGTTATTGATGATTTTAGTGAAATATTCAGATTACCCCTATCTTTTTCTATTTTCTCAACAGTTGCAGTGCATTCTATTATACCAGTGAACATTATTATCTTTATTTTTGATGTGTAAAATTAGCAATTAATTAAATAGTGGTAAACGCAAAAAAAATAAATATTGGAATTTCAATTGGAGACCCTAACGGTATAGGAATTGAAATCATTCTAAAAGCATTGTCTGAAGACTCTCTTCAAGGACATTATAATTATATAATTTATTCTTCTTATGATTTAGTTGAGAAACAAAAAGATGATTTGAAGATTAAAACACTTTCTCTAAAAAAAATATACTCATTAGATGAAGCGTCCACTGGCTTTATTAATATAAAAGAAGTTTTTTCTTCTTCTAAATTTGATTTTGGCAACCCTGACAAACAAGTTTCAGCCAATGGAATAATATCTTTTAAAGAAGCCGTAAAAGATGCTGTCCAAAAAAAAATAGACATTTTAATTACGGCACCCATTAACAAGAACCTATCCTACTCAAGTTCATTTAAATTTTCAGGTCATACGGATTATTTAAAACAAACACTCAAAAAAGATCCAATGATGTTGATGATTTCCGATAATTTAAAACTAGGCTTGTTTACAGAACACATACCGTTAAAAGATGTAGTTAAAGAACTAACGGTAGCTAAAGTAGGCGAAAAAATAAAAATGTTAAACGAGACTTTAATTAAGGATTTTTTAATAAGTGAGCCTAGGATTGCAGTTCTTGCTATTAATCCTCATGTTGGAGACAATGGAGTAATAGGAAGTGACGATCAAGAAATATTATTGCCCGCTATTAAAAAGAATAAAAATTTAATTTTTGGGCCATTTTCCGCAGACACTTTTTTTTGTAATGAAAATTTTAAGAAATATGATGGTGTTATAGCGGTTTATCATGATCAAGGATTAATTCCGTTTAAAACAATGAGTTTTGGAAAAGGCGTTAATTATAGCGCGGGGTTACCAATCATTAGAACATCTCCGGATCACGGAACAGGGTTTGATATAGCGGGAAAAGGTATAGCTAGCCCAACCTCATTCTTGCAAGCAATAAAAGTTGGCATAAACATATACAACTCAAGAAATACGATAGTTTGACATTAAATAGATAAATTTTTATAAATTTGCCGCTCAATAGTTGAGTGATGAAATCGCTTTCGCCATATTTGATTAAATTTTCAGGCTTGAAAGAGGGCATACATCACCTCAACTATGAACTAGGAAATAAGTTCTTTAAAAGTTTTGACTATTACGATTTTCTTGATTCTAATATTTCGGTAAACCTTGAATTAGAAAAGAAACCAACACTACTAAATTTAAAGTTTTCATTTAGTGGAGAAATTGAAGTTCAATGTGATGTTTCTATGGAAAATTTTAATCTTGAATTAAACACAAACTACGCTGTAGTAGTGAAATTCAAGGATAACATTAAATCAACAGATGATAAGGTTGTTTTTTTATCATCAGGATCTCATAGCATTGATGTCTCTCATATGATTTATGAAAGTATCATTTTAGCTGTTCCACAAAAAAAAGTTCATCCTGGAATAGAAAACGGATCATTAAAATCAGAAATAGCAGAAAAATTAAAAGAATTTAAACCTAAAAAAAATTTTAAAGAAAAAACTGACCCTAGGTGGGACAAATTAAAAGATTTATTATAAATGGCACATCCTAAACGTAAAATATCTAAAACAAGAAGAGACAAACGTAGAACTCATATTAAAGCTGCTAATCAGCAAATATCTACATGTCAAACTACAGGTGAGTCACACCTATATCACAGAGCCCACTGGCATGAAGGAAAACTTTATTACAGAGGAAAAGTTTTAGTTGATTCACTAGAATCAGAAAAAAACTAGTATCTTAAATTATCAATTTATCTGTTTAAAGGCATAATTGATGTTAGTATGGTATCTAACAAAACAAACAAAATAAAAGCCGCCATAACTGCTGTTGGAGGTTACATTCCAGAAGACTTTATTTCCAATAAAGATTTAGAAAAAATGGTTGACACCAATGATGAATGGATTACTGCCAGAACTGGAATCAAAAAAAGAAGAATACTTAAAGAAAAAGATAAAGCAACTTCATTTTTAGCTGCAAGTGCTGCAAAGGACTTAATTAACAAGAAGATGGTTGATCCCAGCACCATAGATTTGGTAATTGTTGCAACGATAACACCAGATTTTCATGTTGCTTCTACCGCACCAACAGTAGCGTCTGAAATAAACGCAACTAATGCTTATGCTTTTGACATAAACGCAGCTTGCTCAGGTTTTTTATATGGAATGTCAACAGCGACTAGCTACATTGAGTCAGGTAGGTATAAAAAAGTCCTTTTAATAGGAGCAGACATGATGTCTTCTATTGTAGATTATACGGATAGATCAACTAGTATTCTTTTTGGAGACGGAGCTGGTGCAGTTTTGGTAGAGCCTAGTACTAACGATTTTGGCTGGGAGGATGAATATTTAAGGTCAGATGGGGTTGGGGCAGAATGGTTAAAAGTAAAATCAGGAGGATCACTACATCCTACATCACAAGAATCAATTGATAATAAATGGCATTTCATAACTCAAGACGGTAAAACAGTTTTTAAGTCAGCTGTTTCAGAAATGGCAAATGCTACAGAACAGATTATCAAAAGAAACAATCTGGATCCTGAAGAAATTAAATATTTATTACCTCATCAAGCTAATAAAAGAATTATTGATGCTACCGCAGAAAAGATTAATTTAGATAAAAATAAAGTTTTAATGAATATAGAAAACTATGGAAATACTACTGCAGCAACCATACCTCTATTAATGTATGATTATGAAAAAGAATTTAAAAAAGGGGATAAACTAATACTTGCAGCTTTTGGAGCTGGATTAACATGGGGTGCAGCATATTTAACATGGGCATATAATTAAACTATTTACTATGAATATAAAAGAAATACAAAATTTAATAAAATTTGTCTCTAAATCTGGTGTTGAGGAAGTTAAAATTGAAAGAGAAGATTTTAAAA
Source organism: Flavobacteriaceae bacterium (assembly GCA_029252345.1). GTDB lineage: Bacteria > Bacteroidota > Bacteroidia > Flavobacteriales > Flavobacteriaceae > Marisimplicoccus. The sequence goes on from JAQXBP010000055.1 coordinate 6,239, forward strand.
TTACAATTAAAACAAAGAAAAATATTACTAAACAAGTACTAGTTGAGGACATTCCTTCAAACAATGTTATTTCTGCTCAACCTGTTTCATCTGCTCAACAAGAAATTGTTCAAGAAACTACTTCTAATGCTTCTGGCGTAGAATTAGAAAATGAAAACCATATAGTTGTGAAATCACCAATAATTGGAACTTTTTACAGAAAACCATCGCCAGACAAACCATCCTTTGTTGAGGTGGGAAAGAGTATAGTAGAAGGAGATGTATTATGTGTAATAGAAGCAATGAAATTATTCAATGAAATAGAGTCTGAGTTATCAGGAAAAATTGTTAAAATACTTGCGGAGGACCAAAGCCCCGTGGAGTTTGACCAACCACTATTTATTATTGACCCATCATAAAAATGTTTAATAAAATACTAATTGCCAATAGAGGAGAAATAGCTATGCGTGTTATTAGAACATGCAAAGAAATGGGTATTAAAACCGTAGCCGTATATTCAAAAGCAGACGAGGAAAGCCTTCATGTAAGGTTTGCTGACGAAGCAGTTTGTATTGGACCTTCAGCTAGCTCAGAATCATATTTAAAACCCGCCAATATAATTGCAGCAGCAGAAATAACTAATGCAGATGCAATCCATCCAGGATATGGTTTTTTGTCTGAAAACAGTAAATTTTCTAAAATATGCCACGATCATAAAATAAAGTTTATTGGAGCTTCACCAGATATGATTGATAAAATGGGAGATAAGTCATCAGCCAAAGAAACCATGAAAAAAGCTGGTGTTCCAACCATACCTGGCTCTGAAGGGCTTGTTCCAACTCTAGAAGATGCTCAAAATATAGCTCTTGAAATAGGTTACCCTGTAATGCTTAAAGCTACAGCTGGAGGAGGTGGAAAGGGAATGAGAATAGCCAAAAGTCCAAAAGATTTAGCAAGTGCTTGGGAATTAGCTAGAAAAGAATCAAAACTGGCTTTTGATAATGACGACATGTATCTAGAAAAATTTATTGAAGACCCTAGACATATTGAAATTCAAATTATCGGCGATTCTTATGGAAAAGCATGCCATTTATCAGAAAGAGACTGTTCTATTCAAAGACGTCATCAGAAACTAATTGAAGAAACACCCTCTCCTTTTATGACGAAACCTCTAAGAAAGTCTATGGGCGAAGCTGCTGTTAAAGCTGCTGAATCTATTAAATATGAAGGAGCTGGAACAATAGAATTTTTGGTTGATAAACATAAGAATTTTTACTTTATGGAAATGAATACCAGAATTCAAGTTGAACACCCAATTACTGAACAAGTCATTGATTATGATTTAATACGTGAGCAAATTTTAGTTGCTTCTGGTAAACCGATCTCAGGAAAGAACTATTTCCCAAAGCTCTGCTCTATAGAGTGTAGAATTAATGCTGAAGATCCTCACAATGACTTTATGCCAAACCCAGGTAAAATCTTAACACTTCATTTCCCCGGCGGCCATGGTGTTCGTATTGACACTCATGTTTATAGTGGATACTTAATACCACCATATTATGATTCTATGATTGCCAAATTAATCACTACAGCACAAACAAGAGAAGAAGCAATAAACAAGATGAAAAGAGCTTTAGATGAGTTTGTGATAGAAGGAGTAAAAACGACAATTCCATTCCATCAAAAGTTATTAGAAAATCAAGATTTTCTTACAGGTAACTATACTACAAAGTTTATGGAATCATTTGAAATGTAGCTTTAAATAAGCTCCATTTCAATTAATTTCTCTGCTATTTGAATAGTATTTGTTGCCGCCCCTTTTCTTAGGTTATCTGCAACAATCCATAGATTTAAACCACTAGCAATACTAAAATCTCTTCTTATTCTCCCAACAAAAACTTCATCTTTGTTTGCAGAATTAATAGGCATAGGGTATTTATTTTTTTCAGGATCATCTTCAACAATCAAGCCTGGTGCCTTTTTTAAAATTTCAAAAATGGAATCAATTTCAAATTCATTTTCAAACTCTATATTAACAGACTCACCATGACATATTTCAATAGGTACTCTTACTGCTGTAGAGGTTATTTGAATGCTATTATCATTCAAAATTTTCCTAGTTTCATTAATCAGTTTGTTTTCTTCTTTAGTATAGCCATCTTCTTCAAAAACATCACAGTGAGGTAAAAGGTTTTGGTCAATAGAATATGGATATACTTTTGAGCTATCTCGTCCTTTTCTTTCATTATTTAGCTGGTCTATAGCATTTTTTCCTGTACCAGAAACAGATTGATAGGTTGAAACTACAAGTCTTTTAATTTTATATTTTCTATGAAGTGGAGCTAACACTACTAGCATTTGCATTGTTGAACAGTTTGGATTTGCTATTATATAGTCACCCTTTGTTAAAACATTTGAATTTACTTCACTAACAACTAATTTTTTTGTTGAATCCATTCTCCAGGCGGAAGAATTATCAACAACTCTTGTACCAACCTCAGCAAACTTAGGAGCCCATTCTAAAGACGTTGAACCACCAGCAGAAAACAAAGCAATATCGGGTTTCATTTTAACAGCATCAGCTAAGGAAACAATACTATATTCTTGACCTTTATACGAAATTTTGTTTCCTACAGACTTTTCGGAGGCAACAGGAATGATTTCGGTTAGAGGAAACTTTCTTTTTTCTAGGAGATCAAGCAATACAGAACCTACAACTCCAGTTGCACCAACAACAGCTACTTTCATATTATTTGTCTTTTTTCATTTTTTTATTAAATACAGCTCGACTTAAAGGTTCATATTTATCCTTTTCGCCAATCACAACAATATCAGTTTTTTTGTTTTTTCTAAAACTGTAATTAGCAATATTTCCTGATTTTTTACAAACAGCGTGAACTTTTGTAACATATTCAGCAATTGCCATTAAATTTGGTATAGGTCCAAAAGGATTTCCAAGATAATCCATATCTAAGCCTGCAACGATCACCCTTATACCCTTATTAGCAAGCTGATTACAAACACTGACTATTTCATTATCAAAAAATTGAGCTTCGTCAATAGCTACAACAGCACAGCCTTGAATGTTATTTAGAATATCAGATGAATGTTTTACTTCAGTTGACTTTAGTTTACTTTCGTCATGTGATTCAATATAATTTTTACTTCTGGAATCAAGTGTAGGCTTAAAGACTTTGAATTTTTGATTTGCAATTTTAACTCTTTTTATCCTTCGTATAAGCTCCTCGGTTTTACCAGAAAACATTGATCCACAGATTACCTCAATCCAGCCGAATTGTTCGTTATTATATGCAGGGTTTTCTAAAAACATTTTGTACTTTGATTTACAGTTAAGGCAAATTTATCAAAAAGTAATTCATTATAATAATAAACCAGAGTGTTTAAGAAAATAGAAAATAAAAGAAATGAAATTGCGCTATTAATTAAAACAATTATTGATTTAGCAATCAAAAAACTAAATTCTTGAGATGGTAATTAATCCTCAACTTTTTGTAGTACCAACTCCAATTGGCAATCTGGGAGATGTCACTATAAGAGCAATTGAAACTTTAAAAAATTCAGATTTAATTTTAGCAGAGGACACTAGACATGCAAAAAAACTACTTATTGAATATAAAATTTCAACTAAAGTGAACAGTTATCATTTGAATAATGAACATAAAAAAGTTAACGATTATATTGAGTTAATGGTTTCAGGTCAGCAAATTTCTTTAATAACTGACGCTGGGACTCCCTGCATTTCAGATCCTGGATTTTTATTAATACGCGAGGCCATTAAAAATGATATAATAATCACATGTTTACCAGGGCCAACTGCTTTAATTCCCGCATTAGTTATGAGTGGACTGCCAAGTGAAAATTTTATATTTGAGGGGTTTTTACCACGTAAAAAAGGAAGAAAAACTAAGCTCTTAGATATTGCTGAAAATACTAGTACTACAATTATATATGAATCTCCATATAGGGTAGTCAAGACACTAACAGACTTCTTAGAATATTTTGGTGAAGAGAGGCAGGTTAGTTTGAGTCGAGAAATTTCAAAAATATATGAGGAGACTTTCAGGGGAACTGTAGTTGAGGCCATCAAATATTTTTCAAATAAGAAAATAAAAGGCGAGTTTGTAATATGTATTGATAAAAAGCAATAGAATATTAATGAAAAATTGGATTGAGAAAGAACAACCCTCTAAAGACGATATTCAAAGTCTCAATGAAATATTAAAAATTCCAGAATTTATATGCTCCTTGTTACTTCAGAGAAATATAAATTCATTAGAAAAAGCAAAACAATTTTTTCGACCAAATCTTGATTTACTGCATGACCCATTCTTGATGAAAGACATGTTGAAGGTTGTCAAAATGATTGAAGCTTCAAAAACAAAAAAAATAATGATTTTGGGTGACTATGATGTTGATGGAACCACCTCTACGGCTATGCTTTTCAAATATTTTGACAATAAAGGGTTTAATGTTTCTTATTATATTCCTGATAGATATAAGGAGGGCTATGGGGTGTCTTTAGAATCTATAGAATATGCTGAAAAAAATAATTTTTCTTTAATTGTAACTGTAGATTGTGGAATTAAAGCTCTTAGTCAAGTTGATTTAGCTAGATCAAAAGGCATTGATATCATTATTTGTGATCATCATCTTCCAGGCGAAGAGTTGCCAAAAGCATACGGAATAGTTAATCCCAAACAGTTAAACTGCAAATATCCTTTTAAAGATTTATGTGGCTGTGGTATAGCTTTCAAATTAATAACCGCTCATAATTTAATTTCAAGCGATCCTTGTAATATTTTTGAATTTATTGATTTTGTTGCCCTTGCAACAATTTCTGATATGATGCCTTTAGTAAGCGAAAATAGAATATTGGTGTTTTATGGTTTAAAGAGAATAAATGAAAATCCACGAATAGGCCTAAGAAACTTTTTAAAATCAATAAACAGTAAAATAGATGAATCTAAAGTTTCATTTAATATTGGGCCAAGAATAAATGCTGCTGGACGAATGAAAAATGGAAAAGTTATTGTTGATTTGTTAGTTCAAGAAGACAGAGAAAAAGCTAGTATTATGTCTAATGAAGTAGAATTTCTAAATCAAAACCGAAGAGCTACAGAAAAAGAAGTATTTAATCAAGCAATAAAGCAAGTAGATCATGCCAGCTTCACAAATATTGTCTATTCTGAAAACTGGAGTCAAGGAGTACTAGGAATTGTAGCATCTAGACTTATTGAGCAGTCATATAAACCAACAATTGTAATGACTGATTCAGACGAAGAGCTTTTAACGGGTTCGGTAAGATCAGTTTCAGGTTTTGATGTACATGAAGCTCTTTCAAAATGTGAGGATAATATTTTTCAATTTGGAGGACATAAATATGCTGCCGGATTAAAAGTAAAGAAGTCTAATTTTGAAAACTTTAAAGTTCAATTTGAAAATTCTGTTCGAAAATCTGTTGATGAAGAAATGTTCAGAAAAACTTTTTCTTATGATATTTTAATTGACTTTTCTGAAATTACATATGAAAACATTAAAATTATTTCAAGAATGGCTCCATTTGGTTTAGGAAATAATAAGCCTGTATTTAGAACTAACAATTGTTTTTTAGACTACAAATTAAAGTTCATTGGAAAGGAAGCACAAATAGTCAAATCAAAAATTAAGGATCAATCTGGCATGGAGTTGTCATTTATATGTTTTGATAAAAAAGAACAGCTTGTTAATGTTAATTCAACATTTGATATTCTTTATACAATTAACTTTAATTCTTATTCAGGAAAAGACGAAATCGAACTTACTTTAAAAGAAATTGATATAAAAAAATAAACCCTGCCGAAGCAGGGTTTATAAATAAGCCTTTAGTTTCTTATTAGAATCTAAATGTAGCTCCTAAATTCCATGTAGTTCCCTTACCAAAGTAAACTTGGTTTTGAACATCAATCCCATTCCAAGTTCTTCCACCATCATTATGAATATTTGTTTGAGATTGAGAAATATACTCTTCGTCAAACAGGTTATTAATGTTAGCTCTAACAATAGTTTCATAGCCTAAGAATGTTGTTCTATACGTAGCACCTATATCAACTAAGCTAAAACTTGGCAGTTTAATTGAACCTCTGTTGTTTGAACTGAAAAACTCACTGTCTAATGGACCAAATCTTCCATATAGATTAGAATATGTTTGAAAGTCTATGTCAGCAGATAATCTATCAGACATTTTATAGGTAGCTCCAAGATACATAACAGTTTGTGCCGCGTCACCAAGTTTAACACCATCTAAATATAGAGTTCCTGTTTCTCCTGCAGCTTGACCATTATCATTATAAAAAGATGTACCATTAAAGTTTTTAGAAAACTTCCAGTCTCCTAATGAAGCCATACCTTTTAATCTTAATCTACTAGAAGGATACCAAGTAAACTCACCTTCAATACCAGAATGTGTTTGTTCAACATCATTGTAGATTATTGTTATCCCTTGATCTCCAATTGACGTAGATCTTTGAAAAGTTCTATCACCCCATACAGTGTTATAGACATTTACTTTTGCTTTAAAGTTTGATCCAAAATAACCATAACCAAGCTCTAGAGATGTGATTTTTTCAGAAGTTATATCATCCGCTTCTGTAAAGTCATAATCTGCATTAGTAAACACTCCATCAACAAGAGGAGGTCTATTGATTCGACCTACATTAAAGAATACGTTTGCTCTGTCATTCATTTTATAGTTTGCACCACCTTTAATATATCCTCCATTTACAGTAATCTTTCTACTTTTTGTATCTGGTTGAGTTGTGTAGAAGTGTTCTAGTTGATATTTTTGAGTTGTTGATCCAACTTGAAGAACGGCAGAGAATTTATCATTACCAGTATATTCAATTAAACCATTGATACCAGTCCAATCATTATAACCAATATAGTATCTCTGTGTTCCATTAGGATCATCCATACCAAGATTTTTAAAAGGAGAAGATTCGTATGCAGTTGTAACTACGGTCCCAATTCTATCTCCATTTCCAGAGAAGTTATTTCCGTTAATTGTAGAAATATATCCATCTAGACCTAAGAAATCACTTATACCTCTTCTGTGATAAGCTTTATATGACCTTAAGTCAACACCTAGCTCATATCTGAAATTATCTGAGTCGATCTTAATTTTAGAAATACCACCAATCCAGTTATGAGAGTTAGTTGAAAATCTTCTAACAGTTGTGTCAGCACCCCACTTGCTTGGAAGCCCATCAATTGTATTATGATATCCAAGCTTCATCCCAGCGAAAGGTCCGCTATCAGGAACGTATGCTCCAGCTAAGTTTTTTGAAACTGCTGTTCCCCAGTTAATCGTATAGTCAGAATTTCTCCACTCTGAGTGATCGTCCATATATTCTGCAAAAGATTCTCTAAAAGAAGTTGTCCCAAAAGAACCTCTTCCTCTTAAACCTGTTCCACCACCTCTTCCTGCAGAAGCATAAAGTGAAGTTGCAAGTGTAACTCTACTGCTGATTTCCCAATCCCAGTTAAGAGTTGCTAATGGTTTGTGATAATAGTTTCTTAAAACTGAAAACTCTTCACCTTTATAGTCACCATATAATTGATTAAACTTTCTATAATCATCACCTTGAGCAGGCCCATAATCTAAATAATCTTGAATTTGAGTACCATAATATGCTTGATGATGCCATTGTCCAGCACCAATAACTGAGAGGTTAAATTCATGATCACCTCCTCTTGGAGTATATCCAACAGAAAACGCATATGTTACACCCTCACCTTGCATACCATTTCTCCATCCATCACCTTTCCAAAAACCAAGCAAATAACTTGATGACCAGCCTAATTCATTTACTCCAGTATTCATATACGCGGTTGTTTTTTGGTATCCATTATCACCTAACATTAGTTTAAGACCAGATCCAGGAGTTGCCTCTGCAGCTCTTGTGTTAACTGATACAGTTCCACCCGCAGAAGGAACAGCCAGAGAAGTTGATCCAAGTCCTCTTTGAAGCTGAACACTGGAAGCAATATCCATTAGTCCGGCCCAATTTGACCAATATATCCTACCATTTTCCATGTCATTAACAGGTTGACCGTTTATAACATAGGCAGTATTAGTGAATCCAAATCCTCTTAGATACATTTGACCATCACCATAACCACCGTTGTCTTGGTTAGTGTATACACCAGGAGTTCTTTTAAGAGTTTCTACAAACTCTAGATTTCCTCCTTTTAGTTCTATTTCAGCACCAGTTACTGTACTAAATGCAATCGGTGTTTCACGCTCCTTAGCAACATCAACAACCTTAGACGTTACGGTTACTTCAGTAAGAGCAATTGAATCAAGAGCTGCATCTTGTGAATAAGCAGTTGCTGTAAATAGAGCAAATAAGATTAAGCTTAGTTTTTTCATTATATATAATATTTTGTTGATTTAAATACAAAAGTAAAATATTAATGAGTTTTTTAAGGGACTAAATATTAACATAACATTAAGAAATAAACAGACTATTGTTACTAACTATCTCTTTAAAATTTTGCTAATCTTTATTGTAGATTTATCAAGATTCTCTTCCTTTCCATTAGAGATATCTTTAGCTATTGATTTTCCTAGCTCAACACCCCATTGGTCATAACTGAAGACATTTAAAATAGAACCAATTGTAAAAATCTTATTTTCATACATTGATATAAGAGCTCCAAGACTTGAGGGAGAAAGCTTGTTAATAACTATTGAATTAGAAGGTTTGTTGCCTTCAATATTTTTATGAATCTCACTTCCAGCAGAAATTTTTCCCATCATTAATGCATTTGTTTGAGCTAAAAAATTTGAAGTCAAAATATCATGTTGATTTTTATCACCATAAAGAGATTTTTTAAAAGCAATAAAATCAGAGGGTATAACTTTAGTTCCCTGGTGCATTAGCTGAAAAAAAGCATGCTGAGCATTTGTTCCTGTAGAACCCCAGATAATAGAACCGGTTTCATAATTAACTTTCTCTCCACTTCTGTCTATGCTTTTTCCATTACTCTCCATGCTTGCTTGTTGTAAATAATCTGGAAGTTTTCCAAGAAACTGATTATATGGAAGCACAGCTTCCGTTTCACATTTAAAAAAATTATTATACCATATACTGATAAGAGCAAGAATTACTGGGATATTTTTCTCAAAAGGAGAGTTTTTAAAATGAAGATCCATAGACTCAGCCCCTTTTAAAAATTCTTTGAAATTTTTTGATCCAATAATGATAGAAATAATTAAACCAACCGATCCCCAGAGCGAAAATCTTCCTCCAACCCATTCAGGAATACTAAGAACATTATCAAATGATATCCCAAATTCTTTTGGTGCTTCAGTGTTATTGGAAACAGCTATAAAATGATCCTTTATAGATTCTTCATTTGCATTTTCTATAAACCATTTTCTTATTTTTTTTGCATTTTCTAGTGTTTCAATTGTTGTGAATGTTTTCGAAACAATTATGAAAATAGTGGTTTCAGGATCTAATTTCTCAAGTAATTTTGATGTAAAATCAGGGTCAATATTGGAGATAAAGTGAGGCTTAATTCCAAGACTATAATAAGATAATGCTTCGGTAACCATGTCTGGACCAAGATGTGATCCCCCAATTCCAATGTTTACAACATCTGTAATTTTTTTACCTGTAAAGCCCAGTTTTTTTGCACTATTTATTTGATCTGAAATATTTGTGATCTTATCTATCGAAGCTTCAACTTCTTTTTTTAATTCAGGGTTTTGTATTTCCCTTGACCTTAATGCAGTATGAAGAACAGATCTTTTTTCTGTTTCATTAATAGTAGATCCATCAAAATACTTTTCAATATTATTCTTTAAATTAGTTTCGTTACATAAATCAATTAATAGCCTTAAAGTTGATGAACTTAGTCTGTTTTTTGAGAAATCTACATAAAAATCATTCCAGCTTATTGTAAATTTTTCAAGCCGATCATTCTCTTCAAAAAAACTAGAAATATGATTTCCCCCTTCAGCTTTGTGGTTTTTTTCAAGTTCTAACCAGGAATTTAAATTTGTTGGATTTATTTTTGATAATCCCATTAGATGGAAGTTTTATTTTTAATTATTACTGAGTCAAGTTCAGATTTGATTAAGACAATATCACTAAAGTACTTCTTTTTTAATGACTCGTTGATTGGTTTAGCTTCAGGAAGTTTTTGTTTGAAAGGGTCCACTTGAATACCATTTTTCCAGAATCTATAACAGACATGAGGTCCAGATGTATTCCCAGTCATACCTACCCATCCAATTACATCTCCTTGTTCAATAAATTGTCCAACTTTAACATTGCTTTTTCTCATATGTAGATATTGAGTGTCATAAGTGTTATTGTGCCTAACTTTTACATACCTACCGTTAGCTCTTGTATAGCTGGACTCAATAACAGTTCCATTAGCTGTAGACATAATAGGTGTTCCAACCGGAGCTGCAAAATCTGTTCCCTTATGAGGTCTAACTCTATTTCCATACAAAGCTATTCGTCGTCTTAAATTATATCTTGACGAAATCCTTCCAAATTTAATGGGAGACTGTAAAAATGCTCTTCTTAGATTCTTCCCATCTTGATCTAAGTATTCAACAAT
>JAQXBP010000056.1:0-5561 GCA_029252345.1 Flavobacteriaceae bacterium
AGCATCATCTTCATTTAGATTATAATAAACAACAACACCATTAGCTGGATTAACACCTGTGAATGTTGATGTACCATCTGAATAATTAGAGTTAAGCTGACTGTACCAATTACCAATTGTTGAATTTTCAGGTTGATAAAGTTTAGTTTCTTTTGTATCATCTAGTTGTCTCACTAGCCCCATATCATCAAGTATCCAGAATGATCTTCCTTGGGTTGCAATGATTAAATCATCATGTTTAATCATTAAATCTGTTATAGCTAAAACAGGCATATTAAGATTAAATCTTTCCCAGTTTTCACCATCATTAAATGAAATATATACTCCTAATTCTGTACCCGCAACTAATAGTCCTTTTCTTTTCTCATCTTCTCTTACTACTCTAGTATATGCTCCATATGGAATATTTCCTGTTATCTCTTTCCAAGATTCTCCATAATTTGTAGACTTATACAGACCAGGTGATTTATCATTAAATTTATATCTAGTAGTTGCAATATATACTGTTTCCTTATCATGAGGAGATATATCAATTGCATTAATTATTGTTTCTGGAAGACCTTTTGGTGTTATGTTCTTCCATGATTTACCTCCGTCTTGAGTTATATATACTAATCCATCATCAGAACCAGTATAGATAGTATTAGGCTCATGAGGAGATTCTATTACATAACTTATTGTTCCATAGTTTTCTGCACCTACTGCCTCATTAGTTAATGGACCTCCACCATTTCCCTGTTTTTCATCTTCATCCATTGTTAAATCTGGTGATATAACTTCCCACGACTTACCTAGGTCATTTGTTTTAAATAGGTGCTGTGCAGCATGATAAAATGTGTTTGGTTCGTGTTTAGACCATATTATTGGTGCATTCCAGTTAAACCTATATTTCATATCTCTTGATGCTTTACCAATATAATTTATTGGCTCTATCATTACCTTTTTTCTAGCCTTTGCTTTTGTATCGTATATATTTACACTTCCAAGGTAGCTCCCCCCCATTACTAATCTTGGGTTATTAGGGTCAAATGCTAAGAAGGCACTTTCTCCTCCAGCAGTTGAAGACCAGTCACTTTCAGAAATACCTCCTCCAGATCCAATGCTGGCTATTCTGACCGTAGAATTATCTTGTTGACCACCATACAAATTATAAGGAAAGAGATTGTCCACATTAACTCTATAAAACTGTGCTGTTGGCATGTTATTGATACTTGACCAAGATTCTCCATTATCAAATGTAATTTCTCCACCTCCATCATCAGATATAATCATATTTTTAGAGTTATTTGGATTTATCCACAAGTCATGGTAATCACCATGACCACTATATATTCTTTCCCATGTTTTTCCTCCATCAATTGATCTAAAAGCTCTAGCACTTAGAACATATACTGTGTTTTCATCATTAGGATCTGTAAAAACTTCAATATAATACCAAGCTCTTGATGTCAATTCAGCATACTTGCTAATTCTTGACCAGCTTTCACCGGCATTATTTGATACAAATAACCCTCCTAATCTTTTGTTTGAATCACTTTCTGCTAATAGGTATACCTTATTTGAGTTAGCTCTAGAAACTGATATTGCCATTTTACCTAATTCATCTGGTAGCCCATTTTCTATTTTAAACCAATTTTCTCCAGCATCGATTGACTTATAAACTCCACTTCCTTCACCGCCACTGACAACTTTCCAAGGAAACCTCTGATGTTCCCAAAGAGTTGCATAGAGAACCTTCGGATTATTAAAATCAATAGAAAGTTCTGATGCTCCACTTAATTCGTTTACAAAAAGAACATTTTTCCATGATTTTCCTCCATCTTGAGTTTTATATATCCCTCTTTCTTTAGTGGGTCCATTAATTGCTCCTTGAGCAGCTACATATACCAAATCAGGATTGTCAGGATGAATTATAATCCTTGAAATCTGTTGAGTATTTTCTAATCCAATATGTTCCCATGTCTTGCCTTCATCAGTTGATTTATAAACCCCATCACCATATGATGTAGTAACTCCTCTTGGAGAATGCTCACCCATACCAACATAAATTATTCTACTATCACTTTCAGCTACAGCAACTGCTCCTACAGACGAAGTTTTGAAATAATCATCTGAAATATTATACCACTCACTACCAGCATTAGTTGTTTTCCATAATCCACCTCCTGCTGTTCCCATATAATAGGTTAAAGGATTATTTATAACTCCAGAGGATGAAACTGATCGGCCGCCTCTAAAAGGACCTAGATTTCTATATTTAACTTCTTCAAGTTTATCTTCTATATCTTGTGAATAAGAGAAAGGAATTATAGTTAAAAAAACAAAAAGTATGCTTAAATTCTTCATGATAAATATGTTAGTTTACACTAAGTTACATTCAATTTTCAAAAATTCAGATATATTTACAAAAATTAAATAATGAGAAGTCAAAACATCAAAAGAGACCTGAGTCTATTAGGAGATGAACTTTTAGAGAAATTTATATTACAAGATGTTAAAGCTTCTAAATATGTTAATTCATTTTTTAGTGAAGAAAATATTTTAAATCATTCTAAAAATAAAAAGAATCTATTCCCAGCAGATCAAAGAAAAGTCTTAATAGAAGAATTAAATAAACAATATTCAGATTTAAAAACTTCAGACAAAACCTTAAATAATATTCAATTATTATCTGATTCTAACACTTTATCAGTAACAACAGGTCATCAGCTTAATATTTTCTCTGGACCATTAATGGTTTTATACAAAATAGCTCAGGTAATTTCAACAGCTAATTACTTAAACTCTAAGATTAATGACTTTAATTATGTTCCTGTCTTTTGGATAGCTAGTGAGGATCATGATTTTGATGAAATATCAGAGGTAAATCTTGAAAAGAATAGTGTCATTTGGAATCTTGATTCTAAAAATTCCCCTGTAGGTAAAATTGAATTGAATGATTTTGAAGAAGTGATACAATCATATAAAGATAGTATAATTGATTTTGAATTTAAGGATGTTTTGGAGAGTTTAATTGACTCATCATATACTGATTCAGAGAGTTTATCAACTGCTACTATAAAATTTTTAGATTCATTATTCAGTAAATATGGGCTTATAATTATAGACTCTAATAAAAAGGCATTTAAGAAATTATTTTTAGAACAATTTAAAAATGAGATTTTAAATTCAACATGTAAAGTTGACTCAGAAGATCAAATTAACAAAATTCAAAATAACTTTAAGTCATTTAAACCACAGGTTAATCCTTCAGATATAAATTTTTTCAAGATTACTGTAAATGGAAGAAAAAGAATTAGAAAGAAAGAAAACCTATTTATTATTGATGATGAAAAAGAATATACTTCTGATCAAATAATTAATCAAATTGAATCTAATCCAGAGTTTTTCTCTCCAAATGTTTTAATGAGACCATTATATCAAGAGAAAATTCTGCCAAATATTTGTTATGTAGGAGGTCCAAACGAATTAAAATATTGGATGCAGTTAAAGACTTATTTTGAAAACAATAATATTCAATTTCCAATCTTAAAGCTCAGAAATTCTGCATATATTTTAAATAAAAAATTATCTAAAAAAATAACTAAGAGTGGTTTAGAAATCAAATATTTTATTGGGAAGTTAGATGATTTAATTAATTTAAAAATTAATAGCTTATCTAACTTAAATCTAAATTTTGATTCTTTAAAGAACACATTGTCAAATCAATTTGATGAATTGAGAAGAGTTTCAATTAAGACAAATGAATCATTTATTGGTGCATTAGATGCTCAAGAAAAAAAGCAAATTAAAGGTTTGACTGATCTTGAAAAAAAATTAAAAAAAGCTGAACAGAAAAATCATGAAACTGAATTAAATAATATTAAAAGTATCTATGAATCTCTTCATCCTAAAGGTATTGATCAAGAGAGATATTTAAATTTTGGTAATTTTTATTCATTTAAGGGTCAAGAATTAATTGATTACATAATAGATAACGTACCCATTTCAGATGATAAAATATTAGTTATAAATCTTGAAGATTAATTTATAATTGTATTTTTGCCCATGCAGAATAAAGTCTTAATAATTGATTTTGGATCTCAATACACTCAACTAATAGCAAGAAGAATACGAGAGCTATTTATCTACTGTGAAATCTCACCATTTAATAATATTCCAGAAAATCTAGATCAGTTTAAGGCAGTTGTTTTGTCAGGCTCACCTTTCTCTGTAAATCAAAAAGACTCACCCCGAATAAATCTTGAAAGTTTTTTAGGACAAAAACCTGTTATCGCAATTTGTTATGGAGCTCAATTAATTGCAAAGAGTTTAAATGGAAATGTAGAAAATTCAAATTCAAGGGAATATGGAAGAGCAAAACTATCTTTCATTGACAGTGAATGTAAGTTATTCGAAAATATTAAGACTAATAATCAAGTTTGGATGAGCCATGCAGACACTATAACTTCTCTTCCAGATGGAGCAAAGCTTATTGCAAGTACAGACTCTGTTAAGAATGCGGCTTATTGTGTTGAGTCTCTTAATTTGTATGCTCTTCAGTTTCATCCAGAAGTTTTCCATTCAGAAAATGGATTGAAAATTTTTGAAAACTTTTTTATTAATGAATTTAAATTTGTAAAAGAATGGAATCCAGAATCTTTTATAGATAGAACTGTTGCTGATCTTAAGGATCAGCTTAAAGATGACAAAGTCATATTAGGTTTATCAGGCGGAGTAGACTCTAGCGTAGCAGCTGTACTTTTAGATAAAGCAATTGGAGATAACTTATTTTGTGTATTTGTAAACAATGGTCTTTTAAGAAAAAACGAATATGAAGAAGTTTTAGAACAATACACAGGAATGGGTCTAAATGTTAAAGGAGTAGATTCCTCAAAATTATTTATTGAATCTCTAGATGGAGTAATAGATCCAGAAAAAAAGAGAAAAATAATAGGTAATACATTTGTAAAAGTTTTTGAGGAAGAATCTAAGAAAATTGAAAATGCAAAGTGGTTAGCTCAAGGAACAATTTATCCAGATGTAATTGAGTCGGTATCAGTCAAGGGACCTTCTGCAACAATTAAATCCCATCATAATGTTGGGGGGCTTCCTGAAAAAATGAATCTTAAAGTAGTTGAACCATTGAAAATGCTATTCAAAGATGAAGTAAGGAGGATAGGTAAGTCACTAAAAATGTATCCAGATATTTTAAATAGACATCCTTTCCCTGGCCCTGGTCTTGGTATAAGAATTCTTGGGGAAGTTGATTCTGAAAGTGTCAGACTAATTCAAGAGGCTGATAAAATTTATATTGACGGACTAAAAGAATGGGATTTATATGATAAAATTTGGCAAGCAGGCTCAATTTTACTTCCTGTAAAAAGTGTAGGAGTTATGGGTGATGAAAGGACATATGAGAGATGTGTAGCATTAAGAGCAGTAGTTTCAACAGATGGTATGACAGCAGACTGGTATGAATTTCCTAATAATTTTTTGAAAGAAGTTTCAAATAGAATAATTAATAAGGTTTCGGGTATAAACAGAGTGGTTTACGATATTAGTTCAAAACCACCAGCAAC
>JAQXBP010000057.1:0-7331 GCA_029252345.1 Flavobacteriaceae bacterium
AATGGCATTATTTTGTAAGTAAGAGAGAATATACCAAGTACTATAATAACATCGTGAAAAACAGCTGAAACTGCTCCTATAGAGTATTGCCATTTTTGAAATCTAAGTAGTATATATAAAAATACAATTATCAGAGAGCCAAAAACTGCCCAAACTGAGTTTTGTTTAATATCATCTGCAATGGTTGGCCCCACTTTAATACTTGACATTATTCCAACATCTTCTCCAACAGAAAACTCCTGAAAAGTTAAAGAATTGACATATTGCTCGTTTAGATTTTCAAATAAGATGTTTTTAATTTCGTTATCTACAGCTAAACCTTCCTCGTCTACTTTATATTTAGTTGTAATCTTTAATTGATTTGAAGCACCAAAAGTTTTCACTTCAGCACTACCAAAAGCATCATTTAATGTAGATTCAATATCTGATGATTTCACCTCTTTGTCAAATCTAACTATATAAGATCTTCCACCCAAAAAGTCTACACCTTGATTTAAACCTTGAACTATTAGTGAGCTTAAGCTAATTAAAACTAAAGCACCAGATATTACATAAGTAGCTTTTCTTTTACTGAGGAATTTAATACTCAAATTGCTAAATAAATCTTTTGTTGACTTAGTAGAAAAAGATAGCTTTCCAGATTTAAATACTTTATTATCAATTAGAAGTCTTGTTATAAATATAGCAGTGAATAAAGATGTAGCTATACCAATTAATAAAGTAGTTGCAAAACCCTTAATTGGGCCAGTACCAAATATATACAATACAAGTGCTGTAAGACCTGTTGTAATATTAGCATCTAAAATTGAAGATAAAGCATTGTTAAATCCATCATTAATAGACTGTTTTAGTCCTTTTTCTTTTCTAAGCTCTTCCCTTACCCTTTCAAATATTAATACATTAGCATCAACTGATATACCAATTGTAAGAACAATACCAGCAATCCCAGGAAGTGTTAAAACAGCTCCTAAACCAGCTAAAATTCCAAATATTAAGACTATGTTAAGAATTAAGGCTATATCAGCAAATATTCCTGATGGACCATAATAGAAAATCATCCAAACTAGAACAAATGACAATGCAATCATAAAAGAATAAACTCCACTATCAATAGCTTCTTGACCAAGTGATGGTCCAACAACTTCAGACTGAATTATTGTAGCTGAGGCAGGAAGTTTACCTGCTCTTAAAACATTAGCTAAATCAATAGCTTCATTTAAATCAAATTCACCTGTAATTTCTGATCTCCCTCCACTTATTGCTCCTCTTGTAACTCCTGGAGCAGAATAAACTACATCATCTAACACTATAGCTATATTAGAATTTTGACTGTAGGCTACTCCTGTTAAATTTTCCCAAACTCTAGCACCCTGAGAATTCATTTGCATTGAAACGGCAGCATTTCCAACTGCATCATAACTTTGAGAAGCGTCGACCACTACTCCACCACTTAATGGAGCTTGATCTTCTCTATTCGACTTAATTGCATAAAGACTAGTTAATCCGTCTTGATCTTCTTTACCCCACAAAAATTTTGCATATCTATAATCTCTTGGAAGGAGCTTTCTTACTTCCGGTAATGAAAGATATGAGTTAACGAGTTCCTGATCGCGCGGTAAAAATCTTGCAATAATAGGTCCACCTTGATAACTATATGCTCTAACTAGACTTAAAAGAGGGTTTGATTTATTCTGTATAGAATCAGAAGATTGTTCAACTTCAGATAATAGATCATCAATATCTGAGCCACTAGGTTTAATATTAGAATCTTCAGATTCAATTGAAGATAAATATTCATTAGCTGAAGAGATAAAATTAATTAAATCATCATTCTTATGAGTTTCCCAAAACTCTAATTGTGCAGTACTTTGTAATAAATTCTGTATTCTGTCGATATCTTTTGCTCCAGGTAATTCAATTAATATTCTACCTGAAGAACCTAATCTCTGAATATTTGGCTGGGTTACACCAAATTTATCTATACGCTTTCTTAAAACTTCAAAGGCAGATATGATAGATTCATCAATTTTTGATCTTATGATTGATTTCATGTCATCATCAGATGTATCAAAGGATACGTCAGAACTTAAAGTTCTATTTCCAAAAATCTCCGGAGAAGTTAATCTAGTGGGGTCTGAATCTGAATCAAAAGCATCAAAAAAGGATTCTAAGTAAGTTTGGTCTGACTGTTTTTGTAAATCATCAGCATTATCTAAAGCAAGGTTAAATTTTTGATTTAAAGAATTTTCTGAAAGCCCCTTTAGTAAATCTTTAATTGAGATTTGAAGTATGACGTTAATTCCACCTTTTAAATCTAATCCTTGATTTAATTCTTTTTGCTTAGCATCATTATATGATGAATACATCAATACAGGGAAATCTCCAATTGAATCAAGGAATCTTATCTCTTCACTAGCTCTCTTTTCAGAAAACGAAATCTCATCATCAGAGATTTTTTCAATAGCCGCATTTCTAGCTTTGTTTTCAAGAGTTGAAGAAATAAAAGTGAATGATAACTGGTATATGCTAACTATACCAAATAAAATCGCAAAAGTTTTAATTAATGAAGTTCCTTGCATGATAGATTTTTAACGCCCCAAATATAACATTTGAATATTGAACAAACAACTTTATCTATATTAAACCATTAAGGGCAGAATTAGTTTGTTTAACAGCATTAACACTATTGTTAAACATTTCTAATTCATTTTGATTTAAATCAAATTCTACAACTCCTTCAAATCCATTCCTTCCAATTGTAGAGGGTACACCTATACAGAGATCATTTGCATTATACTCTCCCTCTAGATAAACAGAACAAGGAAGCGTTTCTTTTGTATCATTTACTATAGCATTGACTAAATATGAAACAGAAGCTCCTGGTGCATACCATGCTGAAGTTCCAAGAAGTTTTGTTAAAGTTGCACCACCAACCATAGTTTGAGATGAAATATTTTTCAATTCATCTTTAGAGACTATATCTGATAAAAGTTTATTGTTACATTTAGCTAAAGAAGTTAGTGGAATCATTGTAGTATCTCCATGGCCGCCAATAACCATAGCTTCAATATCATGTTGATTATGGTTTGTAGACTTGGATATGTAGGTTTTAAATCTTGAACTATCTAGGATTCCTCCCATTCCAATTATTCTGTTCTTTGGTATATCAAATGATTTATTTACTAAATAAGTCATTGTATCCATTGGGTTAGAAACTACTATAATTATAGCATCTGGAGAATAATTTAATAAATTTTCAGAGACTGATTTAACTATACCGGCATTAATTCCTATCAATTCCTCTCTAGTCATCCCGGGTTTTCTTGGAATTCCTGATGTAATAACTACCACATCACTATTAGCAGTTTTTGAATAATCATTTGTGACACCTGAAACTTTAGATTTAAAACCTAAAGTACTTGTAGTTTGAGTTAAGTCTAACGCTTTACCCTCTGCAAAACCCTCCTTAATATCCAAGAGAATAATTTCTTCTACAATTTCTTTTATTAATATATATTCTGCACAGGATGCGCCAACATTTCCTGCACCAACAATAGTTACCTTCATAATTAAACGTCTATTTTAGCGTAAACTGCATTATCTTCTATGAACTTTCTTCTCGGTGGAACCTCGTCGCCCATTAATGTTGCAAACCACTGCTCAGCAGAGTTAGCATTATCTTGATTCAGAGTTATTAATCTTAAAGTTCTTGATTCAGGATTCATTGTAGTATCCCATAGTTGATCAGCATTCATTTCACCAAGACCTTTATATCTTTGTATTGATACTCCTGAGCCTAAGTCTTTTGCAATGAGATCTCTTTCATCATCATTCCATGCATAAACTTTTTTAGCACCTTTTTTAACAAGATATAATGGAGGAGTAGCAATATATATATTACCTCTTTCAACTAGCTCCTTCATGTACCTAAAGAAAAATGTTAAAATCAAAGTTGAAATATGACTTCCATCAACATCAGCATCACACATTATAATTACTTTATGATATCTTAATTTTTCAAGGTTAAGAGCCTTACTGTCTTCTTCTGTTCCAACAGAAACACCTAATGCAGTGTAAATATTTCTTATTTCCTCATTTTCAAAAACTCTATGTTGCTGAGCTTTTTCAACATTTAAAATTTTACCTCTAAGTGGAAGAATAGCTTGAAAAACTCTATCTCTACCCTGCTTAGCTGTTCCACCTGCTGAATCACCCTCAACTAGGAATACTTCACATAATGCTGGATCAGTTTCAGAGCAATCAGATAATTTTCCAGGAAGCCCACCACCTGTCATAACAGTCTTACGCTGAATCATTTCTCTAGCCTTACTTGCAGCAGTTCGAGCTTGGGCAGCTAATATTACTTTCTGAACAATAATCTTAGAGTCATCTGGGTTTTCTTCAAGATAATCTTCAAGCATTTGAGAAACAGACTGTGAAACAGCAGAACTAACCTCTCTGTTTCCAAGCTTTGTCTTTGTTTGTCCTTCAAACTGAGGTTCTGCAACCTTAACTGAGATTACAGCAGTTAATCCTTCTCGAAAATCATCACTTGATATGTCAAATTTGAGTTTATCTGTTAAACCTGATGAATCCGCATATTTTTTTAATGTATTAGTCAAACCTCTTCTAAATCCTGATAAGTGAGTACCCCCCTCATGAGTGTCAATATTATTAACATAAGAATGAAGGTTTTCTGAAAAGGATGAATTATATACCATTGCAACTTCAACAGGGATTCCATTCTTCTCACCCTCCATTTTAATAATACTACTAATAATAGGAAGTCTCCCTTTATCTAAATATTGGATAAATTCACTTAAACCTTCCTTTGAAAGAAAAGTTTCAGAAATTGCATTACCATCTTTATCCTTTTTTCTGTTATCTGTAATTGAGATCGTTAATCCTTTGTTTAGAAATGAAAGCTCTCTCATTCTATTAGAAAGAATTTCATATTCAAATTCTGTTACTTCTTTAAATATCTCTTTATCAGGAGTAAAAGTTACAAGAGTTCCTCTTTTATCCGAATTACCAATTTCTTTAACAGGTGCAATTGGTTTTCCTTTACTGTATGATTGTTCATACTCTTTACCATCTCTAAAAACTTTAGCAACGAGTAATTCAGATAAAGCATTTACACAAGAAACACCAACACCATGAAGACCACCTGAAACTTTATAAGAATCTTTATCAAACTTACCACCAGCACCAATTTTGGTCATTACAACTTCAAGGGCTGAAACTCCCTCTTTTTTATGAAGACCAACAGGTATACCTCTCCCATTATCTTCAACAGTTAAACTTGAGTCATTATTGATTTCTAAAGATATAGAAGTACAATACCCAGCCATTGCCTCATCTATAGAATTATCTACTACTTCGTAGACTAAATGATGGAGACCTCTTGAGCCGACATCTCCAATATACATTGAAGGTCTTTTTCTTACATGTTCCATGCCCTCAAGGGCCTGAATACTATCTGCAGAATATTGATTTTCTGAGTTTTCTGTGGACATTTTTTAGGTATAATTTTGTTAGTATAAATATACTAAAAAACGAGAGGGTAAATGTCTTGTAACTATCAGTATTTAAGCTAAACTTATCAACATTTTATTCATAAGATTCATTATGAATATTTGATATGGATCTACCACTTGGATCGTTCATATTTTTAAAAGCTTCGTCCCATTCTAAAGCTTGTGGAGTACTACATGCAACTGAAGGTACAGAAGGTACAGATAAGGCAGCTGCTTTACTGGAAAAATGATCATTAAAAATAGATCTATAATAATATTCCTCCTTATTTCTAGGAGTATTTATAGGAAATAAATTAGACGCGTTTTTCAAATCATTATCAGTAACTTCTTTGGATACTAACTCTTTTAAACTATCAATCCATGAATAACCAACTCCGTCAGAAAATTGTTCCTTCTGTCTCCAAAGAACACTTTCTGGAAGGTAATCCTTAAATGCTTCTCTTAAAACCCATTTCTCAATCCTTCCATTTTTTATCATTTTATCATCTGGATTTATATTCATAGCTACATCTATAAATTCTTTATCAAGAAAAGGCACTCTTCCCTCTATTCCCCAGGCTGCAAGTGACTTGTTTGCCCTTAAGCAGTCATACTGATGAAGCTTATCAAGTTTTCTTACTGTTTCTTCATGAAATTCCTTTGCATTTGGAGCTTTATGAAAATACAAATAACCGCCAAAAAGTTCATCAGCACCTTCACCAGAAAGCACCATTTTAATTCCTAGTGATTTAATAGCTCTAGCCATTAAGTACATGGGAGTGGAAGCTCTAATAGTAGTTATATCATATGTTTCAAGATGGTAGATAACGTCTCTAATAGCATCAATACCTTCTTGAATAGTAAAGTTTATTTCATGATGGATAGTTCCAATATGATCAGCAACAATTTTTGCAGCCTTTAAATCAGGGGCATCTTTTAGTCCAACAGAAAATGAATGAAGTTGGGGATACCAAGCATCTTGCTTGTCATTAGATTCAACTCTTTTAGAAGCAAATTTTTTAGCTAGTGCAGAAGTTATAGATGAATCAAGACCTCCAGATAATAAAACACCATATGGGACATCACTCATTAATTGCCTTTTAACAGCTGCTGACAATGAATCATGAATAGCTTTTATAGATGTATTTGAGTCCTTTACACTATCATAGGAAACCCAATCAGGATTATACCATTTTATTAATTCCATGCTATCACTTTGAAGATAATGACCTGGAGGAAATAGTTCAATTTTTCCACATGTACCTTCAAGAGATTTTAATTCGGATGATACATAAAAAATATCATCATCATCCCACCCCATATAAAGTGGGATAATCCCCATATGATCTCTAGCTATAAAATAGCTGTCTTTTGAAGAATCATAAAGTGCAAAAGCAAAGATTCCGTTCAAATCATTTAAAAAATTGACACCTTTCTTTTCATAAAGTGCTAATATAACTTCACAATCTGATTCAGTTCTGAAATTATAATCAGATGTAAATTTATTTTTTAAATTTTTATGATTATAAATCTCTCCGTTAACAGCAATTACCTTTAAATTATCTTGTGACAAAATAGGTTGTTTTCCAGAAGTAGGGTCAACTATTGCAAGTCTCTCATGTGCTAAAATAGCATTTTTGGATGAGTATATACCACTCCAATCAGGACCTCTATGTCTTACTTTTTGAGCCATCTTGAGGACATTAGTCCTAATAGCATCATTATCACCTTTAAGATTAAAGGCGCAAACAATTCCACACATATTTAGTTATATCTTCTGTTAAAAACTAATTCTCCATCTATAAAGGTTGCTAC
>JAQXBP010000058.1:0-27745 GCA_029252345.1 Flavobacteriaceae bacterium
TCTGATATTTCCGTGTTAGTTACTGGTGAGAGTGGTGTTGGTAAGGAAAATATACCAAAAATTATACATCAATATTCTCATAGAAAACATTCAAAATATATAGCTGTTAACTGTGGGGCAATACCAGATGGAACAATTGATTCTGAATTATTTGGTCATGAGAAAGGTGCCTTTACAGGTGCTACCGCTAATAGAAGTGGGTATTTTGAAGTTGCAGATGGAGGTACAATTTTTCTAGATGAAGTTGGAGAACTTCCTCTTGCGACTCAAGTTAGACTTCTTAGAGTTCTAGAAAGTGGAGAATATATAAAAGTTGGTTCCTCAAAAGCTGAAAAAACTGATGTCAGAATAGTTGCGGCTACAAATGTCAACATGGACGAGGCCATAAGAAAAGGTAAATTTAGAGAAGATCTTTTTTACAGATTAAGCACTATTATTATCGACATCCCGCCCTTAAGGAGTAGAAAAGAAGATATTCCTCTTTTATTTAGAAAATTTGCATCTGATTTTGCTCAAAAATATAATATGCCAACCTTAAGGTTAGATGAACCTGCTCAAGCACTATTATGCCAACAAGAATGGAAAGGAAATATTAGGCAATTAAGAAATATTGCTGAACAAATGTCAATACTTGAAAAAGAAAGAAACTTAAAAATTGAAACTTTAAATCTTTATTTACCTAATAAAGTTTCAAAATTACCTGCCACATTAGATGATGTAAAAGAGGAATCCTCCTCTTTTTCTTCTGAAAGAGAGATTCTTTACAAGGTTTTGTTTGATATGAAAAGTGATCTTAACGATTTAAAAAAGCTAACTCTAGAGTTGATGAAAGATGATGATTCAAATGATATTAAAGAAAAGAATCAAGGTTTGATAGAAAAAATATATGGAGAAAATGATCAAATTGAAGATTCAAATAATTTAGATTTACAATCAGATATAAATATTGATGTTCAAACTAAAAATGAAGATAATTTTGAATATGCTGAAACAATCGAAGAAGAAGAAACACTTTCTCTTCATGACAAAGAAGTAGAAATGATTAAACAAGCTTTGATTAGAACTGGTGGAAGAAGAAAAAATGCTGCAACAGAGCTTGGAATTTCAGAAAGAACACTTTACAGAAAAATTAAACAACATAATCTTGGCGATGTTTCAGATTTATAAAAAAATTATTACAGTTCTGTTATTTGGATTATTAATAGTTTCATGTGGAATATATAGTTTTACCGGATCATCAATTCCAATTGGTGTTGAAACTTTTCAAGTTGACTATTTCGAAAATACTGCTGGTGGTAAACCCGGATCAACAATAGAACCAGGTCTTGACAGAGACTTCACTATTGCGTTGCAAGATTTAATTGTTAATCAAACAAGCCTTAACCTTGTAAACCAAGGAGGTGATATAATATATAGTGGCGAAATTACAGAGTTTAGTGTTACTCCAATGGCTGCAACAGCTGAAATTAAGGCAGCTCAAAACAGGTTAACTATGGCAGTTATGGTTAGCTATGAAAATGTTCTAAATGAAGAGGACAACATTGAAAAAAGATTTTCATTTTATTATGATTTTCCTGGAAATCTTCAAGTTTATGATATTAAAGATTCTGCTTTAGAAGAAATTTTTGAAAGAATCACTCAAGATATATTTAACGAAACACTTGCAAAGTGGTAAAAAAGTCTGGCAATACATTTTCAAAAATTATAGAAGAATTTGACTCAATGGATTCATCAAAATCATTAGAACTTAAAAAAATTTTAAATTCCTATCCATATTTTCAATCAGCATCAGCCTATTATCTTAAAACACTTAAAGCGCAAAAAAGAGACTCTTATAATGAATTACTTCCCAAAACAGCTATTCTAACATTTAATAGATCTTTACTTAGAAACTGGCTGTCTTCTGATGAAATAAAAGATAATAAAGTTAAAATTAAGAGTGAAAAATATTCTTTTCTAGATTGGTTTGATGTGATTAATGATGATATGCCTAAAGTTGATGAGAAACTTGATTTAATAGAAGAGTTTATAAAGAATTCGCCAAAAATAAAGATCAAGAATGATTATGAGGTTAAATCAAGTTTTAAAACTGATCAAAAGATTAAAGATGAACTAATTACCGAAACACTTGCAAAGATCTATATGAAACAAGAAAAGTATAATAAAGCAATTAAAGCATATGAAATATTAAGCTTGAAATATCCAAAAAAAAGTAGTTTCTTTGCAGACCAAATAAATGATATAAAAAAACTAAAAAGTAAAGAATAATCATGGGAACCTTTTGGATATTAGTATCGCTTATTATTTTTGTGTGTATTCTTCTAGTATTAGTTGTGATGGTTCAAAACCCTAAAGGTGGAGGCTTATCTTCAACTTTTGGTGGTGGTCAACAACAAATTGGAGGTGTTAAAAGCACAACTGACTTTTTAGATAAAAGTACATGGGTGTTAGCTGCAATTATTCTTATTCTCATTTTGATTTCAAATGTAACTTTAATGAATGATTCTGAAAATACTGACTCTATTCTAATTGATGAATCAATCCCTGAGCAAACTATTCCAGAAATTCCTGAACAAACTATTCCAGAAATTCCTTCTGACTCAGATTAAAAAATGTCATGATGTCAGTATATTTAATACTTTGACACACTTTTTAATTCTGGCATAGTTTATGAAAAAAACTAAATAAAAGAATATGAGTAAAATTAATATTAAACCATTAGCTGACAGAGTTCTTGTTGAACCATCAGAAGCAGAAACTAAAACTTCATCGGGAATAATAATCCCAGACTCAGCAAAAGAGAAACCTCAAAAAGGAAAAATAGTGGCAGTTGGCCCAGGTACAAAAGAGAACCCTGTAACGCTTAAAACTGGAGATATTGTTCTTTACGGAAAGTATGCAGGAACTGAGCTAAATCATAATGGTAACGATTACCTAATAATGAAAGAGAATGATATTCTTGCAATCGTATAACTTAAATTAAAAAAAATGGCAAAAAAAATTGAATTTGATATTGAAGCTCGTGATGGTATAAAACGAGGAGTTGATGCTTTAGCTAACGCTGTTAAAGTAACGCTTGGACCAAAAGGTAGAAATGTTATTATTGGAAAATCTTTTGGTGCTCCACAGGTAACTAAAGATGGTGTAACTGTTGCAAAAGAAATTGAATTAAAAGATAACCTCGAAAACATGGGTGCTCAAATGGTTAAAGAAGTAGCATCTAAAACTAACGATCTAGCTGGAGATGGAACTACTACAGCTACTATTTTAGCTCAATCTATAGTAACAGAAGGTTTGAAAAATGTTGCAGCAGGTGCTAATCCAATGGATCTTAAGAGAGGGATTGACAAAGCAGTTATCACAGTTGTTAAAGGTCTTGAAAAACAATCAGTTGAGATAGGAAGTGCCTCAGAAAAAATTCTTCAAGTTGCTAGTATTTCAGCAAATAATGATGAAACTATAGGAAAATTAATAACTGAAGCATTTGAAAAAGTTGGTAAGGAAGGTGTAATAACTGTTGAAGAGGCAAAGGGAACAGATACATACGTTGATGTAGTAGAAGGTATGCAGTTTGACAGAGGTTATATTTCGCCATACTTTGTGACCGATTCAGAAAAAATGGAAGCAGATCTTGATACTCCTCAAATTTTAATTACAGATAAAAAAATATCTGTGATGAAGGATCTTCTGCCTATCCTTGAACCTGTTGCCCAATCCGGTAAACCTCTATTAATTATTGCAGAGGATATTGATGGAGAAGCTCTTGCTACATTAGTAGTTAATAAACTAAGAGGGTCTCTTAAAATAGCTGCAGTTAAAGCACCTGGCTTTGGAGATAGAAGAAAAGCAATGCTAGAAGATATTGCAATTTTAACTGGAGGAACTGTCATTTCAGAAGAAAGAGGGTTTACTCTTGAGAATACAACTATCGACATGCTTGGAACTGCTGAGAAAGTTACTATTGATAAGGACAATACAACTGTTGTTAATGGTTCAGGTAACAAAAATGACATAAAGTCTAGAGTAAGTCAAATTAAAGCTCAAATTGAGACAACAACATCTGATTATGACAAGGAAAAACTTCAAGAGAGGCTAGCTAAATTAGCTGGTGGAGTTGCAGTTTTATACGTCGGTGCTCCATCTGAGGTTGAAATGAAAGAAAAGAAAGATAGAGTAGATGATGCCCTTCATGCAACAAGAGCAGCTATTGAAGAAGGAATTGTTGCAGGTGGTGGAGTAGCATTGCTTAACACAAAAAATGATTTAAGCAAAGTAAAAGCTTCTAATTCTGATGAGAGTACTGGAATTCAAATAGTAAATAAAGCTATTGAGACTCCACTTAGAACAATTGTAGAAAATTCTGGAGGAGAAGGTTCAGTTGTTGTTTCTAAAGTGTTGGAAGGTGAGAAAAATTTCGGATATAACGCTAAAGAAGGTAAATATGTCGATATGCTTAAAGAAGGTATTATCGATCCAAAAAAAGTAACTAGAGTTGCTCTTGAAAATGCTGCTTCTGTTGCTGGAATGATTTTAACTACCGAATGTGCTTTAGTTGACATTAAAGAAGATAATCCAGCTCCAATGCCTCCTATGGGTGGTGGTGGAATGCCTGGCATGATGTAAACTTTGTTAAACCTTAATTAAAACCTGCCTTAGAGCAGGTTTTTTTTGTAAATTAGTTAGCCTACAATGAAGAAAATTAAATCTGCACTTATATCTGTTTTTAATAAAGACAAAATTGATGAGATATGTTCATATC
Source organism: Flavobacteriaceae bacterium (assembly GCA_029252345.1). Classification (GTDB taxonomy): domain Bacteria; phylum Bacteroidota; class Bacteroidia; order Flavobacteriales; family Flavobacteriaceae; genus Marisimplicoccus. The sequence goes on from JAQXBP010000058.1 coordinate 4,760, forward strand.
TGTCATCAAATAATGTTATTATTTATTCTACTGGAGGTACTTACAACTATATATCAAATCTAGGAATACCAGTAAAAAAGGTTGAAGATCTAACATCTTACCCATCTATTCTTAATGGCAGAGTTAAAACTCTTCATCCTAAAGTTTTTGGAGGTATTCTAAAAACTAATTCTGAATCAGATATCGAAGACTCCAAAAATTATAATATCCCAAATATTGATCTAGTAATAGTTGACCTATATCCTTTTGAAGAAACTTTAAAGAACACAAAAAATCACAATGATATAATTGAAAAGATTGATATTGGTGGTGTTTCACTTATTAGAGCAGCAGCAAAAAATTATGAGAATGTAACATGCATATCCTCTTCCTCTCAGTACGATAAACTAATTGAAATAATGAAGGGAGATTGTTCAACAGATATTTCTTTTAGAAAAACTCTTGCATTTGAAGCATTTGAACTTAGTTCAAGTTATGATTCAATAATATCTAGATATTTAAATCCAAAGTCTTCTGAAAAGAATTCAGAAATAAGAGAATTAAGATATGGGGAAAACCCTCATCAAAAAGGGAGATTTATTGGTGATCTTAAAGATTATTTAATTCAATTAAGTGGTAAGGAGATATCATATAATAACCTCTTAGATATTGATGCATCACTTGACCTACTTAGAGACTTAGACTCAACTAAAGCTATATTTCTTATTCACAAACATAATAATCCTTGTGGAGTTGCAGTTAGAGACTCTATAACAGAAGCCTATGAAGATGCTTTAGCTTGTGATAATATATCAGCATTTGGGGGAGTCTTAAATTCAAATAAGATAATTGACAAAAAAACAGCTGATCAAATAAATAAACTATTTTTTGAAATTCTAATAGCGCCTGATTTTGATGAGGATGCTTTAAATATCTTAAAATCTAGGAAAAATAGAATTTTAATTAAACTGAATGAAATTCCAATTAAAAACATTCAAAAAAGATCATGTCTAAATGGTTTTTTAGAGCAGGATATCGATGATAAAATTGAAAATTTTGAAGATTTTAAAGTAGTTACTAATAAAACACCAAATAATAAAAATTCAGATGATTTAGTACTTGCTTCAATTATAGCAAAACATACTAAGTCTAATTGTATAGCTATAGTTAAGAATCAACAACTAATTGGATCCGGTATGGGTCAGGTATCTAGGATTGATGCTTTAGATCAGGCGATTGAAAAATCCAAAAGATTTGGATTTGAGCTTAATCAATCTACCCTAGCTAGTGATGCTTTTTTTCCTTTTTCAGATTGTGTTGAAATTTCATTTAAAAATGGAATAGATTCAATTGTCCAACCAGGAGGTTCACTTAGAGATCAAGATTCTATTGATTTTTGTAATGAAAATCAAATGTCAATGGTATTTTCAGGAATTAGACATTTTAAACACTAATTCGCTTTAATTAACTAACTTTACAGATTAATATGGGATTTTTCACAGAAGAAATAGCAATTGATTTAGGAACAGCAAACACTCTTATCATTCATAATGATAAAGTTGTTATTAATAGTCCATCTATTGTTGCGATTGATAGAACTACAAAAAAAATCATAGCTATAGGTGAGGAAGCGAAATTTATGCAGGGTAAAACTCATGAAAATATTAAAACTATTAGACCACTAAAAGATGGGGTGATTGCTGATTTTGAAGCTTCTGAAAAAATGATTAGTGAATTAATAAGAAGTATTCCTACTCTTAAAAAAAGATGGTTTTCACCATCATTAACAATGGTAATATGTATTCCTTCAGGAATTACAGAGGTGGAAATGAGAGCTGTAAAAGAGTCAGCTGAAAGAGTTAATGGTAAAGAAGTTTATTTAATTCATGAACCAATGGCAGCTGCCATTGGAATTGGAATTGATATAGTCAAACCTAAAGGTAATATGGTGGTTGATATAGGAGGTGGAACTACTGAAATTGCTGTAATAGCTCTGTCTGGAATTGTATGTGAAAAATCACTAAAGGTTGCTGGAGATGTTCTGACTAATGATATTGTCTATTACATGAGAACTAAGCACAATCTTTACATAGGTGACCGAACTGCAGAAAAAATTAAAATTGAAGTAGGGTCAGTTACAGAAAGTCTAGATGAACCACCTGAAGACATGCATGTTCAAGGAAGAGATCTTCTTTCAGGAAAACCTAAAGAAAAGATAATTTCTTACATAGAGGTTGCCAAAGCTATTGATAAATCTGTTATTAGAATCGAAGATTCTATTATGGAGACTTTGTCACAAACACCACCTGAACTTGCAGCTGATATATATAATACAGGAATATATTTAGCTGGAGGAGGGGCTCTTTTAAGAGGATTAGATGAAAGACTTTCAAAAAAGACAGATCTTCCTGTTTATATTGCTGAAGATCCCCTTCAAGCTGTTGTGCGAGGAACAGGGATTGCTCTTAAAAATATTGATAAATTCAAGTCAGTCTTGATTAAGTAAATAATTTCATGCAATCAATAATTAATTCCATCGTTAAAAACAGGAACTTAATTATATATATAATTCTTTCCTTAATATCTTTTAACTCCCTTCACAATAACAGCTCTGTTCATTATAATGCAATTGGTAAAACAGCAACCTATATATCAGGAAAATCATCATTTTTTTCATCTGCTATAGATTCATATTTTGGTTTAAAAGATAGAAATCAACAGCTTATTCATGAAAATCTTAAACTAAAAGCAATTGAACTTAAATATAAAAATCAGAATTTTGAAAATAAATCTTTAGAATCAAATTCAATAACTAATGCTAATGTGATCTTTAACTCTATAAATAAGAGTAAAAATATAATGGTTATTGACAAAGGAACAAATGAAGGAATAAATGAAGAAATGGGTGTGATTTCATCAGAAGGTGTCGTTGGTATTATTAAAAGTGTAACTAAAAATTATGCATCAATTATATCTTTATTAAATATTGATTTAAAAATTAATGCTATACTGAAAAATTCCTCTACAATTGGCTCAATAACATGGGATGGTTTAAACTCAAAGATTTTAAATCTAAATGACATACCACTAAGTAGCTCAATTAAGATTGGTGATACTATTGTAACTGGAGGAATGTCTTTTTATTTTCCGAAAGGAATTCCAATTGGGACAATTATTAATTATGATAATAGTTCATTAGAAGGTTACTATGAAATAGATGTTTCAGTTTTTAACGACTTTTCATCTATATCTAACTTATATGTTCTAGAAAGAAATGATAATGATGAAATTAAAATTTTATTAGATGATTAGGGAACTACTGAAAAACCTTTTTTTTTATACTACTGTTTTAGCATTTCAGCTATTAGTTTTTAATCATATTAATCTATTAGGTTATATAACACCTTTCATATATTTAATTATATTTATTCACTTCAAAACATCCTATAACAAAACTTCTTTGATTTTTTTAGGATTTGCAACTGGTGTTATTTTAGATTTATCAATGCAAACCTATGGATGTCATACTTTTGCAACAATTACTATCTGCTATCTGAGAACATGGATGGAAAAATACTCATTTGGAGTTAATTCTAATCTACCTAACGCAATGATTAGTGGTACACAACTAATTAACAGATTGATATTTTTTGGTTTAATAATAATAATTCATTCTTCAATATATTACTCTCTTGTTTTCTTTAATATTGAACTATTAGGAACTATTGTTTTAAGCATTATTATAAATTCAATTATTAACTTTATTATGATTTGGTTAATTTCACAATTAATATCCAATAAATAATTATGTTAAAAAAGTATCTGCTTATATGGATAACCATTATTTGTTCTGCTATATTCATCTTGAAATTAGCATCACTCCAATTATCTAATGACTCTTTTTTTAATTCCGACTTTGCTATTCAAGAAATTTCAACTTATCCTGAAAGAGGATTAATTTTTGATAGAAATGGACAACTTCTAGTTGCCAATCAACCTATGTATGATTTAATTATAATTCCAGAAAATACTTTGGAATTTGATACTCTTCAATTATCAAAATTGATTAGTGTTGAAGAGAATGAATTAAAAAAGAAAATATCAAAATCTATAAACTATTCTAGAAAAATACCCTCAGTAATAAAAACACAAATATCAAAGGAAGAAAATGCTTTTCTTCAAGAAAAAATATGGCTTTATGATGGATTTTATCTAAGAAAAAATTCTGTAAGAGATTATATCAAGCCATTTGCAAGTAATGTGATTGGATACACCGGAGAAGTTAGTCAGGGTGAGATTAATGCAGAGAATTACTATGAAAATGGTGAAATGATTGGTAAACAGGGGATTGAAAAATACTATGAAAATGAACTAAGAGGGTTAAAGGGTAAAAAATATTTCCAAAAAGATAGGTTTAATAGAGTTATAGGGCCCTACAATAATTCAGAAGAAGATATAGAGCCAACCAAAGCAAAAAATATTACTCTAACTATTGATATTGAACTTCAAAAGTATGCAGAAAGTCTTCTTTCAAATAAAAAGGGAGGTGTTGTTGTCATAGAACCCTCATCTGGAGAAATACTTACATTAGTTAGTGCTCCAACTTATCAATCAAATCAATTCATAGGACAAAATAGAACTAATAATTTTCAAAAATTATTAAATGATTCCATTAATAAACCATTATTTGACAGATCTCTTCAAGCACAATATTCTCCTGGGTCACCAATGAAAATACTAAATGCATTAATAGGTCTTCAAGAAAATGTAATTGACGAGAATACCACCTTTACTTGTAACGGAGGGCATTACTATGCAAAAAATGCTTTTATGAGATGTCATAATAAATTTGGAACAATAAGTGATTTAAGAAAAGGAATCTATAACTCATGTAATACCTATTTTGCAAAAACATATAAAATGATATTAGATAAATATGAAACACCAAGTGAAGGACTCGACACATGGGCAAATCATATTAAAAGTTTTGGTCTAGGTGACTATCTAGGATACGATTTATTTATTGGTAAGAAAGGTTTTATTCCAGAATCTGAATATTATAATAAGTTCTATGGTGACAATAGATGGGGTTCTTCTACAACAATATCTAATTCAATTGGCCAAGGTGAAATTCTGACTACTCCTATTCAAATGGCAAACTTTGGTTCTGCAATTGCAAATAGAGGATTCTATTTTAAACCTCATTTTGTAAAAAAAATTAATAATGAATCGTTATCTGAAAATGATAGAATTTCAACAACTATAGATAAAAAGAATTTTGAAATAGTAATTGATGGTATGGTTGATGTAGTTAATAAAGGTACAGCTAGAGTAGCTAAAATAGATGGCATAAATATTGCTGGAAAAACTGGAACAGTTGAAAATTTTATATTAATTGAGGGTGAGAAAAAACAACTAACAGATCATTCAACATTTATTGCTTTTGCTCCTGCTGAAGACCCGGAAATTGTTGTTTCTGTTTTTATTGAGAATGGATACTGGGGAAGTAGATGGGCTGCTCCTATTGCTAGCTTAATCATTGAAAAATATCTAACGAATAATGTTGAAAGAAAATGGCTTGAAAATAGAATGGTTAATGGAAGTCTTCAAAGTGAATACGAAAAGCCATATAAGTTTAAAAGCTTTACAATAAATGAATAGTCTTAATCTATTAAAGTATGATTTAGTATCAATTTTAACTTATGGTCTATTAGTAACTTTTGGTATAATTAATATCTTTTCTTCAAGCTTTAATGAGTCATTTACATCTATTTTTGATAGCACTACAATTGTTGGCAAACAGGTAATTTTTTTAATTGTATCTGGTATTACATTTATTATTATAATTTTCACAAAAAATAATTTTTTTGACAGAATTGCTCCAATATTATACTTTACCTCGATTGTATTATTACTGAGTTTATTTATTTTTGGAGTTGAACGAGGTGGTGCTAAATCATGGTATCTAATTGGTCCCATTAGCTTCCAGCCTACTGAATTTGCTAAGCTTAGTACTGCATTATTTTTAGCAAAATTTTTAAGTATTATTCAAACTGATTTAAATAAAACTAGAGATATTTTAATAGTTAGTATTATTATTCTAATTCCCACAATACTAATAACATTCCAACCTGACCCAGGATCAGCTTTAATTTTTTTAGCTTTTATGTTTCCTATTTTACGTGAGGGATTAGATTTAAGGTTTTTCTATTTTGGATTAATTATACTTTCTACTTTAATTCTTACACTTATTTTTGGGTTCATAACAAGTATAATAATACTCTCAATATTATTTTTAATATTATATATATATAATAGAAGTAAAAGATTTAAAAATTCAATCCTAAAATATTTATTATCATTATTAATTCTAATTGGTGTATCCTTTTCAACAAATTACTTATTTGAAAATGTTTTAGAACAAAGACATAGAGATAGAATTAATTTAATTATCGGAAAAGAAGTTGATGACAGAGGTATTGGGTATAATACAAATCAATCTAAAATTGCAATTAGTAATGGCGGATTATTTGGCGCTGGGTTTCTTCAAGGAACTCAAACAAAGGGAAATTTTGTTCCAAGACAACACACTGATTATATATTTAGTACAATTGGAGAGGAATGGGGTTTTATTGGTACTCTTGTAACAATATTATTTTTTATGTTGTTAATTACTCGAATTTCTTTAAGAGCAGAAAAGCAAGTTAACCACTTTAAAAGGATTTACTGTCATTGCTTTGCAAGTCTTCTTTTTTTTCATTTTTTCATTAATATAGGCATGTCAATAGGATTAGTCCCATCTATAGGAATACCATTGCCATTTATTAGTTATGGAGGATCAAGCCTATTGATATTTAGTGTAATGTTTTTTATTTACCTGAACTTTGATTCAAGTAGATTGAAAGAAAATTAATCAATTTTTATCTGAGATATTATGTCATTTCCTTTAAAAGATGAAAGGTCTTTAAGAAGATTCATAGCTTCATCTACATAAATATCTTTTTGCAGAGACTCAATCCATCTATCTCTTTTTTCTTTCATATCATCGTTGTAAGAACTATTAAGATTAAGATTGTTGTCATTCCATTCAAATAAATAAGGTGAATTAAATTCTTCTATTACTTTTAACTTGTCACTTTGAAGCTTAAAGTCTTCCTGGTCTTTTTTATAAGAAATATAATCTAAGGAAATGGTTTTATCTTCTTGCTTAGCTTTAATTAATTTAGCATGATTATCAATTATAGAAAAATATTCATTCTGACCAATTCTTTCTTTGCTATTTGTAATAGCTTGGGAGTAATTAAATACTTTAACTGAATTATCATATCTAGCAGGATCAATCTTGTCCCAGCTAAGAGGATTTTCTAAATCTTTTTCTCCTATATCTATGTACGAGTATCTATTTGGAAAAATTAAATCACTTTTAACACCTTCTAATTGTGTAGAACCCCCATTAATTCTGTAAAATTTATCAGTAGTGATTTTAAGGGAACCTAAATCACCATATGTATTACCTGAAATAACATTATTTAAGTCAATTATATTTTGAACAGTTCCTTTACCATAAGTTTGTTTACTCCCAAGTACTATAGCTCTGTCATAATCTTGAAGTGCTGCAGCTAAAATTTCTGAAGCTGATGCTGAAAACTCATTTACAAGAATAACAAGAGGGCCATCCCAAATAATTGATGGATCATTATCTTTAAGAATTTCTTTTCTTCCTCCAATACTTTTAACTTGAACTACGGGACCTTTTTCTATAAAAAAACCTGTTATGTCAACAACAGTTTTTAATGATCCTCCTCCGTTGTTTCTTAGATCAAGTATTAAACCACTTATATCTTTATTCTTTAATTCTAATATTTCTTTTTTGATGTCACTTGCTGCATTTCTTTCTCCATAATCATCAAAATCAACATAAAATCTTGGTAGATTTATTAAACCATAAACATTTGAGTCATCTTTAATTATTGAAGACTTTGCATATGTTTCTTCTAGTTCGACAATATCTCTTGTTATTTGAATCTGTTCAACACCACCATCAACTCTTTTGACAGTAAGAAATACATTCGTACCCTTTTCACCTTTGATTAAGTCAGTAGCATCATTAAGTTTCATTAATGATATTTCAGTTGGTTCTTCATCTGCAGATTGGGCCACAGCAATTATAATGTCTCCAACGTTAAGTAAATTATCTCTCCAAACTGGACCACCTATAATTATTTCAGAGATTTCTACTTGTTGATTTCTTTTAAATAATCTAGCACCTATTCCTTGAAATTTACCAGAAATATTTTGATCAAAAGCTTCCTTTGCCTCAGGAGCAAGATAAGATGTATGAGGATCAAACTGAGTTACAATAGAGTTTAGATATATTGAAAACCAATCTGATCTTTCAAGTTCACTATTAAATTGGAAAAAATCTTTTAAATTCTCCAAAATAGCAGTTCTAGATTCTTTTTCAATTTCTTCTTCTGAAATTACTTTCTTATTATCCTTAATTTCTTTTTTTGAAGCATATCCATCTAGAGCAGAAAGTTTAAGTCTTTTTCTCCATGTTTTTTTTAACTCAGCTGTATTTGATGCATATTCGAGATTTTCATAATCAAGATTAATTTCTTCATCTATTTGAAAGCTAAATGGAACTTCTAAAATTTCACTATAAAAGCCTTCTACTTCATCAATTCTTGTTTTTAATGTTTCATAGACAATATTAAAAAAAGCTATATCTGACGAATTGATTTGATCATCAATAGATAATTTGAACTGAGAAAAAAGTTCTAAATCAGATTTAAGAAGAAATCTTTTTTGAGAGTCAACAGCGTCAATAAAATCATCGTAAACTTTAATTGAGAAGTCATCATTAATAATTTGAGGATCATAATGTAGTTTATCTAATACATAAGACACTAAATCTACAAGGAGTCTATCTTTATTAGGCTCGTCACTTGAAAAATTAACGTTAGATATTTCAAAGTAAATAACTAATGATATAATTCCTGAAATTATAAAACCAAATATTCTTAAAAACATATCGCTAAATTAAATTAAAAAAAACTTTAGCCAGACAGAATCGAAGCAAAGTTTATGTTAAAGTTAAATGAATTAAACGTTTTTATATATTTACATTAAATAACTTTTATGTCCAAACCACTAATTTTAGTAACTAATGATGATGGAATAAACGCTCCGGGAATTAGAAATTTAATTAGCGTAATGAAGGAAATTGGCGATGTTATCGTTGTTGCTCCAGACAGTCCTCAGTCTGGGATGGGACATGCTATAACTATAAACTCAACTTTACATACATCTAAAATTACTCCAAAGAATTCTAAAACAATAGAATATAGCTGTTCAGGAACACCAGCTGATTGTGTAAAATTAGCTATAAATGAGCTTATGCCAAGAAAGCCTGATTTATGTGTATCTGGAATAAATCATGGATCAAATTCATCAATTAATGTAATTTATTCAGGTACAATGAGTGCAGCTATTGAAGCTGGTATAGAAGGGGTTCCTGCTATAGGCTTTTCTCTTCTTGATTATAAATGGAACGCTAATTTTGAGGAATCTAAAAATTTTATAAAAAAAATTACTCTTACTGCTTTAGAAAATGGAATTCCAAATGGAGTTGTGCTTAATGTTAATATTCCATCTGTTGAAAAATCTAAAATTAAAGGAGTTAAGGTGTGTAGACAGGCTAAGGCATTTTGGGATGAGGAATTTGATAAAAGAATAAATCCATTAGGACAAGAATACTATTGGTTAACTGGAAAATTTGTCAATAGAGATAAAGGAGAAGATACTGATGAGTGGGCTTTAAATCAAAATTATATTTCTATTGTTCCTGTTAAATTTGATCTAACTGCTCATCATGCCATTCAAAATCTAAATGAATGGAATTTTAAATGAAATATTACATAATAGCTGGAGAAGCATCTGGAGATCTATACGGTTCTAGATTAATTGATGAAATTAAATTAATTGATAAAGATGCAGATATAAGATTTTGGGGAGGAGATAAAATGATTCAAAGTGGTGGTATTAACGTAAAGCACATTAAAGAACTTGCTTTTATGGGATTTTACGAAGTACTAAAAAACATTTTAACTATTTGGAATAATATTGAATTTTGCAAAAAAGATATTAATGAATTTAAGCCTGATAGAATCATTTATATTGATTATCCTGGTTTTAATCTAGTAATTAGTAAATGGGCAAAAAAAAATGGATTTAAAAACTACTATTATATAAGTCCTCAAATCTGGGCATGGAAAGAGAATAGAATTAAAACTATTAAGAATAGTATAGATAAACTTTATGTAATATTTCCATTTGAAAAAGAATATTATAAGCATAAACATAATATGGAGTCGACATATTATGGTCATCCTTTAATAGAGCAAGTTGATAATTTTAAGCCAAATTTTAAATTTTTTAAAAACAACAATATTCCAAAAGAAAGAGAATTAATAGCTTTACTGCCTGGAAGTAGAGCTCAAGAAATAAAATCAATGTTGCCTGTTTTTTTAACTTTGATCAATCATTTTTCAAAATATGAATTTGTTATTGCAGGAGTAAAAAATGTAGATAAAAATTTATATAAAATAGCAGATGATATGAATATAAGCGTAGTATATAATCAAACTTATGATATACTAATTAACTCTAAAGCTGCTATAGTAACTAGCGGAACAGCTTCATTAGAATGTGCTCTTTTTAAAGTTCCACAAATAGTTTGTTACAAAACGAGTTTCCTTAGTTATTTATTAGGTAAGACATTTGTCAAAATTGATTTTATTTCACTTGTGAACATTATATTAAAAAAGAAGGTTGTTATAGAGCTAATTCAGAATCAATTAAATGAGAAAGAATTAATTAATGAGTTTAATGAAATAATTAATGGTCAAAAAAGATTAAAAATGCTTAATCATTACTCAAAGATATATTCTATGCTTGCCTTGAATAAAACATCAAATAACATAGCAAATTCAATAATTAAATCTGAATAGCTAGTTATTCAACTCCATGCATCATAGTTACAATTTTCTTATTAGCAAATATCATTAATAATCCTACTAAAGCAGGCAAAATAGTAAATATTAAAAAGAAAACAGACATACCATAGTCTTCAACTATTGGATCTATAAAACTACCTGTAATTCCTGCTGCAGTGTTTGCAATAAAGTTAGCTACAAACCAAACACCAAACATTAGTCCAACTAGTTTTTGTGGAGCTAATTTACTAACATATGAAAGTCCAACAGGAGATACACATAACTCTCCAAGTGTATGGAATAAATAGGCTAAAATTAGAAAAATCATACTTTGTGAAGCAGTAGTTGCACCTAATGGAATATTAATTGAACCATATGAAAGGATTCCGAATCCAAGGGCTAAAAGCATTAAACCAATACCAAATTTTATAGGGCCAGATGGATTAAATTTAGATTGCCATACTTTTGATAATACAGGGGCAAATACTATAATGAAGAATGAATTTAAGATAGCAAACCATGATGCAGGTACTTCAGTTGAATCTTGAGAAAACTCTCTGCCTAACATCCAAATAACAATACCCCAGATAATTACAAAACTTGAAGCTAAAAAGAGATTTGAAATAGCATATTTTTCAAATGTATTTTTAAATAACAAAGAAAGTATGATAGTTAGAATAATCATTGGGACAATTGTCAATAAGGAGTTGACAATTTTAAAAACTAAAGCACCAGTGCCAATTAAGTCTCGATTAGTATAATCATTTGCAAAAATTGTCATACTACCCCCTGCTTGTTCAAAACCCCACCAAAAGAAAACTGTTACAAACGAGAAAATACCAATTACAATTAATCTATCACTAATAACCTTAGGAGATTCATTATTGTCTTCATTAGTAATCGTTTCTTTGTCTTTACTCTTATTTATAGATAAACCAATATCACCGAATATTTTCTGACCATAATGAAACTGTAACATTCCAAACAACATAAATATTCCTGCTAGTCCAAAACCATAATGCCAATTAACTGTTTCACCTATATAACCACACAAAAGAATACCCAAAAAGGCACCAGAGTTGATACCCATATAAAAAATTGTATATGCTGCATCCTTTATTTTACCTTGATCTTTATACATCTGTCCAACCATTGAACTAATATTAGGCTTAAAAAAACCATTCCCCAAGATCAAAAAACTTAACCCAACATATAAGTAAAAATCATAAAATACCTCTAAGGCCATAGCTGCATGACCCAAAGTCATCAAAAAGGCTCCAATAACAACTGCTTTTCTGTAACCAAGAAATTTATCTGCAAGTAAGCCTCCAAAAATTGGTGTAATGTAGACAAGACCAGTATACCAAGCATATAATATTAACGCATCTTTCCTTTCCCATCCCCAACCTTCATTATCGAGAGATGATATAAGAAATAATACAAGTATTGCGCGCATACCATAGTAAGAAAATCTTTCCCACATCTCCGTAAAAAAAAGAGTGAAAAGACCTGAAGGATGACCTAAAATTGTCCTTTGATTTATTTCATCACCATTAAAGAGATTTACTTTTTCCATAGTTGCCGATTAGTTAGATTAAATTGAGATTGATTTCACTTATATTTACATAAAGTAAAGAAAATTATGCCAGAAAAAATAATTGGTTTTTCGAAACTTTCTAGAGAAGATAAGATCAATTGGATTAGTTCAAATTTTTTAAATGAATCCAGTGAATTTAAAAAAATTTTAAATTTATATTTAAATAGTGATACTGAGATTCAATCTTTGCACAATACTTTTTCTGAAAATAGTGTTTCAAATTTTTATTTACCATACTCCGTTTCTCCTAATTTTCTTATAAATAATAAAATTTACTGCATACCTCTTGTTACAGAAGAAAGTTCTGTGGTTGCTGCATTATCCAACTCCTCAAAATTTTGGTTTGAAAGAGGAGGGTTTAAATCTAATATAATCAGTAACAAAAAAAATGGTCAAATACATTTTTTGTTCAAAGGAAGAAAAGAATCTATTGAGAAGTTGGTAAAAGATAATGTGTCAAATTTAATAAAATCAACAGATGAAATAACAAAAAAAATGAGAGCTAGAGGTGGTGGTATTAATAAAATTATATTAATTGATAAATCAAATGACTTGAGTCATTATTTCCAATTATCAGTTGAATTTATTACAGTTGATTCTATGGGAGCTAATTTTATTAACTCATGTTTAGAAAAAATATCAAAAACTTTCAAGGAATTAGTTTTAAAGTCTAACCATTTAAAAGACTCTGAAAAAGAAATTGAAATAATTATGTCAATTTTATCAAATTATACTCCTGATTGTCTTGTTGAAGCGTCAGTTGAATGCAATATAGAGGAATTAGGGACTATTGATGGTTTGTCTTCTAGAGAGTTTTCATCTAAATTCAAAAGTGCTTTTGACATAGCTCAAGTTGACATAAACAGAGCAGTAACTCATAATAAAGGGATAATGAATGGGGTAGATGCAGTTTTAATTTCAACAGGAAATGATTTCAGAGCAGTAGAAGCTGGAATTCACGCATATGCATCTTCAGCTGGACATTATAAAAGTTTATCTAAATGTTCAATAATTGATGATAAATTTAAAATAAGTTTAAAGATTCCTCTTTCAGTTGGAACAGTAGGTGGGATTACTGATCTCCACCCTATGGTTAAATTATCGCATCAAATGCTTGGCAATCCTAATTCATCTGATTTAATGAAAATTATCTGTTCTATAGGTCTTGCTCAAAACTTTGCAGCAGTTAAATCATTAGTTAGTTCCGGAATTCAAAAAGGGCATATGAAAATGCATATTATTAATCTCCTAAATAAAAATAATGCGAATAAAAGTCAAATAGAAGACTCTAAAGAGTATTTTAAGGATAAGGAGATTAACAATCAATCTGTTATTAAATTTCTCAATTTAAAAGATTAAAAATGAGACTTTATAGTAATGGTAAACTATTAATATCCGGAGAATATGTCATATTAGACGGTGCACTTTCACTTGCAGTTCCAACATTATTTGGACAATACTTAGAGATTCTAGAAAATGATTCTAAATATATTAAATGGACCAGCAAAAACTCTGATGGAAAAATTTGGTTTGAATGTAAAATATTTAGAGATAATCTAAAATTGGATAAATCTTCATCAATTAAAATCTCAAATACATTGATTGAAATAATAAAAAATATAAGAGATTTCAATCCAAATTTTTTAACGAATTCAGGGACAAATATTACTACAAAATTAACTTTTGATAAAGACTGGGGATTAGGGTCTTCATCAACATTAATCTCTAACCTTTCAAAACTTGCAGAAATAGATCCATATATGCTTAATAATAAAATTTTTAATGGAAGCGGTTATGATATTGCCTGTGCTGAATCTAATTCTCCTTTGCTTTTCAGTAAAGTAGAGAACAAAAAACACATAAAAGAGGTATGCTTTAGGCCAGTATTTCATGAAAATATATATTTTGTTTATTTAAACCGTAAGCAAAACTCTTTAACTGAAGTTAAAAAATATAAAAAAATTAAACCATCTAAAGAGTTAATAAGTGAAGTTTCAGAAATCACCAAAAATATTCTGAATTGCAGTGATCATAAAATATTCAATGAATTAATATGCTCTCATGAACAGATTATTTCAAAATTAATTTCTAAAAAAACAATTAAAAAAGAACTCTTTAGTGACTTCAATGGTGAGATTAAAAGTTTGGGAGCTTGGGGAGGAGATTTTATAATGGTATCATCAGAGGATAACCCCTTAAATTATTTTAAAAATAAAGGATACAATACAGTGTTTAAATTCAATGATTTATTGATTTAATAATATAAACTTCTATTATCAATAATCTCAGCTTTGGATTCTAGCACTTCAGGAATAAGAGATGAAATTCTTTCAATTTCTCTATCACCTAGCGAATTTGAAATTGCAGCAGCTAGATTTATGTCTTCAGCAGTATCTTTTGAAATAAGTCTTATTAAATAAATCCCTCCATTACCTTTAAGAATATTTGAAGTTTCATCTGTATCCAGAGAAAAGGCAGAGCCAATAATATAAGGTTCAGCTCCAGCACCCACTAAAATAGGATCATATTGAGTAACAGCAGAGGCTCTTTCTAAATCAATATCATAATCTTTTGAGATTGATTCAATATCATTGTTTGACTTATACTTCTTTAAAAAGAAGTTATATTTTTTATCAGCTAAAAGAATCTGTGTAACTTCATCTCGAACCTCATCAATATTTGGTAATGATTTTTTATTAAAAGTTTTTGCTTTTGCTACAAGGTATCCCTCATTAAGGGTAAACCTTTTTACGTCTCCTACTTTAGTTGGATCTTCATACAGCCACTTGATAACCTGTCTTGAATTTGTATAAGTAGGTAATCCTGCATCAAATTTTTCAAATGATTCAAATGAATCAATAAATAAACTTGTATTGCTATTATTAAGGGGTAAATCATTGTTTCCATCAAATTCAGCTTGCGATGCAGATCTATAATTTGTATTTGATGATTCGTTAGATGGAATAATTTCTTTTACTATGTCCGCAATTAAAACTTTATTTAAATTCCCCTCCCTCTTCTTTTCAATCATTCTAGAAATTTTAAAAGTATTACCATCTCTATATGGTCCGAAAACCTCTCCTTTTTTTAATCCAAACAGAATATCTGAGAAATCACTTGAAAGCTCTTGTTTAGTTCTGTATATAGAATCCCAACTAATATCAGAGTATATTTCAATATATTCAGAATAATCTTTAACATCTTTAAAGCCTTTTATTTCTTCAATAGAGTTCGTGACTTGATTCATTTGAGAAAAACCATCTCTCAACTGTTCAAGATCAGTTCTAATATTGTTTTCATCCAAATTAGATGCAACATCAGGTATATACACATATTCAATTTCTCTAGACTCTCCCTTTTCATATGAATCACTATTTTTCTTTAAGTATGAAAAAATTTCAGAATCTTTTATTTGAAATGTAGAGTCAGGTATAATATCAAATGGTATTCTTAAATATTCAATATTTACTTTATCATTTTCTAGATGATATTGAATATTTGATTCAACATTAGTATACATAACACTTGATTTAATAAGATCAAAATAAATTTTTTGCTTAGCTAGCGAAATTATGTTTTGTTCTTGAAGTCTCCACTGATTATACATAGTGGGGTTTGAAGATTTAAGTTGGGTGATATAACTTGAAAACTTATTAAAATCAAAAAGACCTATTTCATTTTGAAATATTGGATTCATAACTAATGATTCATCACTAGAAATAATTTGTTCAAGTTGATCTTTTCCTGCATCAATACCAAGTTTCTCAAGTTCTTGAACTAATGCTTGATTCTTTAACCCTTGATTCCACGCTAAATTAACTGCATTAATAGTATTAAGACCATAAACTGTCTGTGCCTGTTCAACCATCATATTGAACATTTCATAGTCAATTTCTTCACCATTTACTTCTCCAATAGGTTTGTTAGCACCAAATCCGCCATTTGATGTGAAAACACCAGAAATCACGAAGGCAAATAGTGCCATTCCAATTACTATGATAAGGAAGATTGATCTTTTTCTAATTTGTCCAAGTATTGCCATAATTCAAATAATTTCCGAAATTACAATATAGTATTTATTTATACTATTCTTGATCAATTTTTTTTAGAAGTACCTTTTCAATTTTTGAAGAAGTTGCGTGTAAAATTTCAATTGAATAATCGTTAATTAAAATTTCATCACCAATCCTAGGTATTTCTTCTTTATTAAATACTATAAGACCACCAAGCGTGTCATAAGATTCAGATTCAGGTAAGTCTAAATTATATGTTTTATTAAGATACTCTATCTCCAATCTAGAAGAAAACTCATAACAGTTTTCTGAAATCTTTTTTTCATAAAAGTCATAATTATCATGCTCGTCTTCTATCTCTCCAAAAAGCTCTTCTACAATATCTTCCACGGTGATTATTCCTGATGTTCCTCCATATTCATCAATTACAACTGCAATACTTTTTCTCTGTCTAGTTAACTTTTCCAGAACATCATTAACCAACATAGGTTCTGGAATAAAAACAACTGGAAGAATAAACTCTTTAATGTTTAAAGGTTTTTTTAAAAAATCAAAAGAATGAATATATCCAACTATATCATCAATTGACTCTTTATAAATAGGAATCTTTGAAAGTCCTGTCTCAATAAATAAATCTTTTACTTTTTCAATATTTGTAGAATCTTCAAGGGCAATTATCTCAGCTCTAGGCACCATAATATCTCTTGCTTTTATTTCAGATAATTCCAAAGCATTTTGAAAAATCTCAATTTCAGAATCTAAATTTTTATCAGACTTTTCAATTTCATTTTCTATATAATTTTCTAACTCAACCTTAGAAAAAGAAATAGCTGAATCATCTGGATTAACCTTAAAAAAAGATTTAAGAATGATATTTGAAATAATTGTAACTAGACTAGTAATTGGATAAAATATTGTATAAAAGAAATAAGCGGGAATAGCAAAAATCTTCATTGAGATATTAGAATATATCTGAAATAAAACCTTTGGAATAAATTCTGCAGTTATTAAAATAACCAATGTAGATATAAGGGTTTGAATTAAAACTAACGTAAGCTCATTCATAGTTGAAAGCTCTATAAAGGCAAGATTATCTAGAATAAATTGCCCCATAAAGATTCCATAAATAACAAGCACAAAGTTATTACCAATTAACATTGTTGCTATAAATCTAGATGGATTTTGAGTAATAATTGATAGTAGTTTAGGAATCAAACCACTTTGATTTTTTTCAATTTCAAGATTCAATCTGTTTGAGGAAACATATGCTATTTCCATACCAGAAAAGAAAGCTGATAATAAAAGACTAGTAATTATTATCATTTAATTTTTATTTGAATATTTTCTCCTAAAATGTCTTCTAAATAGAGCCATAAAAATAGAAAGAATTGAAAACCCAAGAAAAAGATATGCTTTATTATTATTGATTCCCCAGTTTTCAAAAAAACTAAATATTGATATTACTGCGATAACCCAATAAATTATTTCTGAAATTTTATAATGTTTCATTATTCGGATATATTAATTGAACCTGTTAGTTTCCCTGTGACAAGGTCGGTAAAGTCTCTATTTGAGTCAAGTCTATTTGCAATTATTTTGTTTGATTTATCAGTATACTCAAAATTATCTTCAGTGAAAAGCCATTCATTTTCAGTGTCATAGTATAATTGACTAGTAGTTAATAACTCTCCATCAGTAGTTGTAATTATAACATTTCCTTTGAATTCCATAAATCTAAAGGAATTAAATACAATTGCGTAGTCAGAGCTAATAGTTGATGTTTTATTGTCATCATAAATTATCAATTCTACATCTTCAAAAAATTCAGAGAAATTTAGCTGATCATTTGTAAAATCATAATGTCTTTTACCTGAAACAAATGATTTTGTTAAAGTAGAATCAGTATATGTCATTGTGAAGTTATGAGCTATACTTACAGGAGTTTTTTTATTTTGAGATACAACAATTGTAGGCTCAGTACTACATGAAAAAAATATAATGAGAGAGATAATTGAAAAATAAAAACTGTAATTCATTTTAAAGGTTTGGAACCTTAACACTTCTTCTAATCCAACAAGAAAAGGATATATTAGCTCCTTGATTACCTTCAGTAAAGATATCAGTTTTAGATGGGGCTCTTCCGATATAGGCAGCTACAGTTGTAGCAGTCAACTTCTTTAATGAAGCGTCTACTCTACCTGCTTTCTGAGCAGTTTGCGCAGCTAGCCAAAAGACTGCTCTTTTATTAAATTGAGTATCACCACATCCGTTAGCACTATCAGCATACATATTAGCAATTAGAAGATATGCTCTACCAAGGGATGGTTGAAATGATAATGCTTGTTCAGCATAATCTCTAGCAGAGGATCTTCTGCCAGAATTTTTAAATTTAACTGCTATCTTATACAAAATATTGGCCTTTTTATAGTTATCTGTTTGTAATGAAACAGATTCTTGGTAATATTTTAGAGCTTCAGCTGAGTTACCTTGCTTATCATTTAATATACCAAGATAATAAGCTGAATCTGCAGAAGGCTCTAATTTATGGAGTTGTTCTACTAAAGTTACAAACAGAGGGTCATCTGAACAATCCTTACCATCTAGTCTTCCTGCAGCCCTTCTAATCCATAATGAGTTATTTTTATTTTCTTCAAAGTTTTTTGAATAAAGAGGTATCAATATATCACATGTAGCTTCTTTAGCAATAAGCTGATCTATTAATTTTAGGTAAGCACTTACTGCGTTTGAGTTTGTATCATAAATTCTCTTATTTCTAGCTTCTCTTGATGTTAATGGGGTGCCTGATTCCTCTTTCTTTAATATAATATCAATATTTTTTGAGATATTAGATTTTAAAAGTTCGAATTTTTCAGTCAATTCTTCATACTTCTCAAATAAAGTTTCTAGATTTATTTTAGTGCCATCCTTATATAAATCATATCCTGTTTGAAAATAATATGCTAAAGATTTTGGGTTCGTAAAACTTCCTGGATCATTATTGAAAGCATAATCAAATGTGTTATATATTAACGTTTTATCTTTCACTCCATTGTCTAACATTGCTTGACCTTTATTACTGAGTATTTTACCTTCTTGTCTAAGGCCTTTTCTTACAGGAAAGTTTTCTAGCCATTGGTCATACAAACTCAACAAATCTGTCAAATATTTTGATTTTTCTTCCTCAGTTGTAGACTTTTTTATAAAGTCTTTGAGAATTAACTCTCCATATTGATAAGTAGCTACATTTAGAGTTGGACAGTTATCTAAAACTATTTTCCAAGGTTCATATGCAGCTTGATAATTTTTAATTTTCGCTGATTCTGCAAAAATAGATAACTGCTCTAAACACTCATCTGAGCTTAGTTGAGAGAAAACCGGTGATGTAAATAATATTAAAAATAAATATCTAAAAAACTTGAGGTTATTCATAGAGTTTATATCTAATTGTACTTTCTTTTTATGAACCAAACATCATTTAATGACAATCCTAATCTAAGTGCAAAATAATTTTCTTTAACTAGACTATCATTGTCTCCAACTTTACCTATTTCAAGACCTAAATTAGCCTTGGAGAGTCCTGCTATAGGCAAACCAAGTCCCAAATTTAAACTAAATTGATTTACAGGCAAATTATTTACAATAATACTTTTTTTCTCATTTTTGATACCAAACCTATATTTAACTCGTTTCCAATAACTAATTAAGGATGAGCTATCTGGGATTATATATCCACCAATAGATAGTGAATTTGCATCTCTGTAAGAAACACTTTGGGTATCTAAGAAAACATTTTCAAAATTAGAGGATAATTTGCTCTCATATTGAAAACCTATAAACCATGAATTTTTTTTCTCAAGTCCCAAAGAGTAAATTGATTTTTTTGGAACAGGAAGTTTTGTGTTTTCTAAGCCTCTTGAATTTAAATCAACATCTACAAAATCACCTAATGATTCAAGTGTAATTGAAGATGTGTTTGATGTATAGAGGGATTCTATATTGAAAGAATTTAGATTACCCTCAGGATAAAAACTATAAACTAAATTTAATGTTAAATCATTGTATATCGGAATAGATAAATTTGATGAAAAGTTATATGTAAATCCTGAAATTTCTGAACTACTATTTGAAAAAATCCCGTAGTTTACATTTTCAATTAAATTAAATTTTTCATAGTTAAATTTTCCGAAATTATAATTTGCTGAGGCACCTAATGAGATATATTTTAATAACGGGAACCCAATAGACACAAAAGCTCTATTAATATTACCCTCAGCACCAAATAATCTGGAATTTATTGAGTTTGCAGTATTATAATCTTCGGTAGTTTGAAGATTAAATCCCACTGAAGAATAAGGAAGAACTCCAAAACCAAACCCAAATCTTTTGGTAGGGATTCCTACTGCTATATAATTGATGTTTGCAGTATTTATATTATCTGTTGAATTTAGATTAGAAATTCCAGTGGATTTATAAAATGTTCCTATCAAATAATTTGTTGTTTTCAGCTTAGCTAATGAAGATGGGTTATTTATATTAAATTCTATTGAATCTATTGCAGAATCAATCCCCCCCATTGATAAGTTTGAAACATTTCCTAAAAAGTTTATTTCACCTAATTCATTGAGTGAATAAGGAGATCCCGTATTAGTTTGAGATACAACAAATGATGTTGAAAGAACTAATAATATAATTAGGGAGTAATTTTTAATCACCTTCATTAAGTTTTATAATATAGTTTAAGCCAGTTGCTAAAAAGTCTGGGTCCGCAAAGATTGCATTTTTTATCTTATTTAACAAAAAGATTGAATCACCACCAGTTATAATTATGTTAAACTCTGAATAACTTTTTTTTAGAGTAGATATATAATGATTGATTTCTCCAATAATTCCATTATAAACCCCTATTTGAATTGACTCATTAGTAGTTAAACCTAATATTTTTTCAATATTTTCATACTCTAATAATGGTAGATTAGAAGTGTTTTGATTAAGACTTTTATATCTAGTTGTTATACCGGGAGAGATAGCCCCTCCAAGATAGGTTCCATTCAAATCAATAAAATCATATGTTATACATGTTCCAAGATCAATTACAAGATTATTCTGGTTTTGATAGTTAAAGACAGCTGATGAAATTAGGGCAACTCGGTCTTGACCTAAAGATCCTGAATTTTTATAAGTATTAATAAAAGGTAATTTAATTTTATCATCGGATAGATCATACAAATTTGAGTTTCTAAAAATTTTAGATAATTCTATTTTATAATTTGAAGTTACTGATGAAATAATGACATTTTGAATACTATATTTAATAGATAATGAACTTAAAGTTGAAATTAAAGTGTTTTCGTTTAGAGTTTCACTAATAATCTTTTCATCGTTATCAAATAAATGTAGTTTAACACTAGTATTTCCTATATCTATTACTAAGTTCATTAAGGAGATTTATTATAAAATTAAAGAAACATTTGAATAGTGCTATTTAAAATTAATATATTTGCCATTCCTTAATGGTACCTTAGCTCAGTTGGTAGAGCAAAGGACTGAAAATCCTTGTGTCCCTGGTTCGATTCCTGGAGGTACCACAAAAAATCCTCAGCTAACGTTGAGGATTTTTTTGTAATTTAATAATCCCTAAATCTTATTAAAATTGACCTATTATATTGATCGACTTAAGTTTAAAAAGAACAAGTTTTGGATGTTCAAGCTAATGGGTAGCTATACATTCAATAAAAATATTCTTAAATCTGATGGTCAAGAGTTTTTAAAACTTCTTGGCACTGGTTCCAAAAATGGTTTTAGTGTTTTTCCTGATTTTTCTAATTATGTTATAATATCGTCATGGAAAGATGATTCTGATAGGAAAGAATTTTTAGAAAAAAACAAAATAATGACTACTATTTTAAGTAAATGTGATGAAAGGATTGAGGTAAAGATTGATCCTTATGAATTTAAAGGCTCATGGCATAAGATTAATCCGTTTAAAAATGATAGTAGTTATAAGGGTGGAAAAATTCTAATTATAACTAGAGCAAGAGTTAAATTTCGAAAATTATTAGAGTTTTTAATAAGTACTTCTAAGGCCTCTAAATCAATTAAAAACCATAGTGGTGCATTATATTATAAAGGTGTTGGGGAACTTCCAATAATTGAGCAATCAACAATTAGTATTTGGGAGAGTGAAGAAAAGATGAAAATGTATGCCTACAGCAATTCAGATCATATGAAAATTATTACTAAGGCTAGAAAAAGAAGATGGTACTCTGAAGAGCTTTTTGTTAGATGTAACATCATACATAATAAAAAAATAAATGAGTAAAAAAGCAATAATTATTGGCTCAGGAATAGCTGGACTTGCATTATCAGTTAGGCTTAAAGTTAAAGGATATGATGTGCATGT
>JAQXBP010000059.1:0-11253 GCA_029252345.1 Flavobacteriaceae bacterium
GGAGCTTCTTCAGCAGGAGCTTCATCAGCAGGAGCTTCTTCAGCAGGAGCCTCTTCAGCAGGAGCTTCTTCAGCAGGAGCTTCTTCAGCAGGAGCCTCTTCAGCAGGAGCTTCTTCAGCAGGAGCCTCTTCAGCAGGAGCTTCATCAGCAGGAGCCTCATCAGCAGGAGCTTCTTCAGCAGGAGCTTCATCAGCAGGAGCCTCATCAGCAGGAGCTTCTTCAGCAGGAGCTTCTTCAGCAGGAGCCTCATCAGCAGGAGCTTCATCAGCAGGAGCCTCATCAGCAGGAGCTTCTTCAGCAGCTTTAGCTTCTTCAGCAGCCTTAGCGTCTTCTAATTTTTTCTTTCTATATTCTTCCTCTCTAACTCTTGCTTCTTTTTTGTTTGATTCTAGTGCACTTTTAACATCTTCAATTTTTTTCTCAACTTTTGCACTTTTTTCTTTCATCCATTTATCAAACCTTTTCTTTGCTTCTTCTTCTGTAAAAGCACCCTTTTTAACTCCACCATCTAAGTGTTTTTTCATTAATACACCTGTATATGATAAAATAGCCTTAGCTGTACTAGTAGGCTGAGCACCTTTTCCTAACCAGCTTAATGCAGAATCAAAATCCAAGTCTATTGAAGCTGGTTTTTGATTTGGATCATAAGTACCTATTTTTTCAAGATATTTTCCATCTCTTTTTGATCTAGCATCGGCTGCTACTATCCAATAAAAAGGTTTACCTTTTTTTCCGTGTCTTTGAAGTCTAATTTTTACTGCCATAATTTTAATATTTTGGGTTCTCGACCCATGTTACTAATTTAAGAATGCAAATTTAACAAAATATATCACACTATATAATGTTTACGTCAAACTTGACTCAAATAATCATCATTTATTTTCATTTAGATGTGTATTTGATTAATTTTGATTTAAAATTTAACAGATGGATTATTCAAAAGAATTTAAGAACTATGCTACAAAACATCATGGTGTAAGCTCAACTTACTATGATAAGATTGTTAGCAGTATGACTCCGTACATAATTGAAGAGAGACAATTAAATGTTGCTCAAATGGATGTATTTTCAAGATTAATGATGGATCGTATTATGTTTCTTGGAACTGCAATAAATGACAGTGTTGCAAATGTTATTCAGGCACAGCTATTATTTCTTCAAAGTACTGATTCATCTAGAGATATTCAGATGTACATAAATTCTCCTGGAGGTGGTGTATATGCTGGTCTTGGTATATATGACACTATGCAATATATAAAGCCAGACGTTGCTACTATATGTACAGGTTGCGCTGCTTCAATGGCTGCAGTTTTATTATGTGCTGGAAAAAAAGGGAAGAGATCTGCCCTAAAACATTCTAGGGTTATGATTCACCAACCATTAGGTGGTGCTTCAGGACAAGCTACAGATATAGAAATTACAGCTAGAGAGATTGGGAAATTGAAAGATGAATTATATAAAATCATATCTAAACATTCAGGGCAAACTTATAAAAAAGTTAATGCTGATAGTGATAGAGATTATTGGATGAAATCTGATGAAGCTCTTAAATATGGAATGATTGATGAGGTTTTAAACAAATAAATATGAGTGAAGAAGATATTTTATGTTCCTTTTGTGGAAGAGCAAAATCTCAAACAAAAATTCTAATTGCAGGTTTAGACGCCCACATATGTGATATTTGTATTTCACAAGCAGACATGATTCTTAAAGATGATCAAACAAGTAAGGAATCTAGTGATTTCTCTGTTGATCTTAAACCACCAAAAGAAATTAAGAAATTTTTAGACCTACATGTAATTGGTCAAGAACAAGCTAAAAAAACTCTTGCTGTTGCTGTTTACAATCACTATAAGAGAATAAATCAGAATCAACTATCCGATGATATTGAAATTCAAAAAAGTAATTTGCTTTTAGTAGGTCCAACAGGAACAGGTAAAACTCTTTTAGCTCAAACAATTTCAAAGTTTTTAAATGTTCCTATTGCAATTGTTGATGCTACAGTTTTAACCGAGGCTGGTTATGTTGGGGAGGATGTTGAAAGTATTTTGAGCAAGCTTCTTCAGGCTGCAGATTTTGATGTAGACAAGGCTGAAAATGGAATAGTTTTTATTGATGAGATAGATAAAATTGCAAGAAAAAGCGATAACCCATCTATTACAAGAGATGTTTCAGGAGAAGGTGTTCAGCAAGCTCTATTAAAATTACTTGAAGGAACATCTGTAAATGTTCCACCAAAGGGGGGAAGGAAACATCCTGATCAAAAATTCATTGAATTAAATACTTCGAATATTTTATTTATTGCTGGAGGTGCATTTGATGGTATTGATAAGATTATAAAAACAAGACTTAATCTTCAATCTATCGGTTTCAAGTCAGCAGATGAAAAAGTTGTTGATGATAATGAAGAAAACATTTTAAAGTTTATTAACCCTCATGATATTAGATCTTACGGTTTAATTCCTGAAATAATAGGAAGACTTCCTGTAATGTGCCACTTAAATCCATTAACTAAAAATGCTCTTAAAGATATAATGACACTTCCTAAGAACGCTTTAGTAAAACAGTATAAAAAACTTTTTGAGATGGATGATATTGATTTCTCAATAACTCCAGGTGCTATTGATTATATTGTTGATAAAGCATTTGAATTCAAAATAGGTGCAAGAGGATTAAGAACTTTATGTGAAGCTATTTTAAATGACGCAATGTTTAACCTTCCTAATTCTGAAGTAAAAGAGTTAAAGATTACAAAAGCTTATGCTGATCAGAAAATCCAAAATGTAGATGTTTCTCATCTTAAAGCAGTTTCTTAATTCATTTTAATTAATTCAGTTATATATTCTCTGGAATTTGAAAGTCTAGGAATTTTATTTTGTCCTCCTAGCTTATTTTTTGATGCAAGCCAGTCATAAAAAAGATTTTTTCTCGCAACTTGTATTTTTGGGATTTCTAGAGTTGAGCTCTTATATCTTTTTGCTTCATAATCAGAATTTAATCTCTGCAGGTTTAAATCTAATATTTCCATAAACTTATTTAAATCATCTGGTTCTTTTTCAAATTCAATCAACCATTCGTGTGATCCTTTGGTTTTACTACCCATGAATATTGGTCCAACTGTATAATTAGTTATCTGAGATTTAGTAAGTTCACAAGTTATAGATAATGCTTTTTCAGCATTTTCAACAACAAGCTCCTCTCCAAATACATTAATGAAGTGTTTAGTTCTTCCGGTTACCTTAATTCTAAATGGATTTAGACAAGTAAACTTTATAGTATCACCTATTTTATATCTCCAAAGTCCAGAGTTAGTTGTAATTACCATCGCATAATTTACGTTAAGCTTAACATCTGCTAATGAAATTATATCTTGTTCTGATTTACTCGTTGGTATAAATTCATAGAAGATACCATAGTCAAGCATCAATAATAATTCTGATGAATTATTTTGGTCTTGGATTGCAAAAAAACCTTCTGATGCATTAAATATCTCAAAGTATTTGAAATCTTTTGATGGAAATAAATTTTTATACAAGCTCCTGTAAGGATCAAAATTCACACCACCATGAAAATAAACTTCAGAATTTTTCCAAATTTCTAGAATGTTATCTTTTCCTGTTTGTTGAATTACTTGTTGTAATAATGATAACATCCACGAAGGAACTCCAGCAAAACTTGTTACATTTTGGTTAATTGATTCCTTAATAATTGCTTGAACTTTTTTTTCCCATTCAGATATTAATGAAACTTTAGAACTAGGAGTGCTACTTAATTCTGCCCAAAAAGGTAAATTATCAATCATGATTGCTGATAAATCACCATAGTAGCTATTATTATTTTCATAAATATCTTTAGACCCACCTAATCTTAAACATTTACCAACAAGTAATTCTGAATTTATATTATTATTAAAATAAAGAGACAGCATGTCTTTGCCAGCTTTATAATGACAGTCATCAAGTGATTCAAAACTTATAGGAATAAATTTACTTTTTGCATTAGTTGTACCGCTAGATTTTGCAAACCATTTTATTGGTGTTCGCCAAAAAATATTTTGTTCTCCTTTACGATTTCTTTCGATGTCCTCATAAATATCTTCATATGCAACTACCGGCACTCTTTCTTTAAAATCATTATAATGTTTGATAGTTTTGAAATCAAATTTTTTACCAATTTCAGTATCTATAGAAAATACTACAAGCGTTCTTAGAACTTCTTGCTGAACATCTATAGGATAATCTTTAAAAAGTTCTATCTGACTTATTCTCCTTTTTAAAAAGAAAGATGCAACAGAATTAAAAATTGGAATTGGCATGTAATGTATATCTTTACCATAAAAATAGTAAACATTAAATTATGTTCTCAGGAGTATTAAAAAAAATGATATCTATACATGATAATCCTGTAAGATATATTCTAGACTTTGATAATGATATACTATTTCTTAATCAGATAATTGGAAAAAATTTAAAAATTCATAAAACAGGATATTGTTGTTTATCATGCCTTGAAAACATACAAATTTTTGCAAATGGATTTTGTAAAAAATGTTTTTTTGAATCACCAATGTCAGGAGATTGGGTTATGAAGCCTGAATTGAGCAAAGCTCATTTAGACATTGAAGATCGAGATATTTCCTATGAAAAGAAAGTTCAACTACAAAACCATATTGTATATCTATCTAAAACAAGTGGAATAAAAGTTGGTGTAACAAGATCAAATAATATGGCTACAAGGTGGATTGATCAAGGAGCAATTGAAGCAGTTGAGTTAATTGAAGTACCCAACAGATATCTAGCAGGAATTGCTGAAGTAAAATTAAAAGATAAATTTTCTGATAAAACAAATTGGCGAAAAATGTTGACTAGTAATATTGATGAGTCAGATATTAAAGATGAAAAAAAAATCGCTCTCGATTCTTTGGGCTCTGATTTTGAAAAGTATTTTAAACTTGACAGTGACGTTTTAAAGTTTAATTATCAAATAGATAAATTGATAGATAGTGTAAAATCTAATAGTCTAAAAAAATCAGATAATATTGAAGGAAAATTAATTGGAATAAAAGGACAATATTTAATTTTTGATGACTCTAGTGTCTTTAATGTAAGATCTAATGAAGGTTATGTTGTGGACATAACTATTTCTGATTAAATAACTGTTTCACTTCATCATCATTTAAATTTCTATACTCCCCAATTTTAGTATCTAAATGAATATCCATTATTCTTATCCTTTTTAACTTTGTAACCCTATAGCCAAGTACTTCACACATTCTTCTAATTTGTCTATTCAATCCTTGAGTCAAGACAATTTTGAAACTATTTTCATGAATTTTTTTTACATGACATTTTCTAGTCAATCTACCCATAATTCTTACTCCCCGTCTCATTTTTTCAACAAACTCTATTGAAATTTTTTTATTTACTGTAACAATATATTCCTTTTCTTTTTTATGTTCTGCACGAAGAACATTGTTAACGATATCTCCATTGTTAGTTAATAAAATAAGACCCTCACTTTGTTTATCTATTCTCCCAATTGTAAAAAGTCTTTCCTTGTGATTTATAAAATCAATAATATTATCTTTCACTTTTTCACTTCCAGTACATTCAATTCCAATAGGTTTATTAAATGCTATATAGACTTTCTTTTTATCTTTATATTGGATTATTTCACCATCTACAGAAATTTCGTCATCAATATTAACCTTGGATCCAAGAACTGATTTTACACCGTTAATGTATACTCTGCCAGCTGATATATAGTCATCTGCTTTTCTCCTTGAGCAAAATCCAACTTCACTTAAATATTTATTAATTCTTTTCTTTTCCAACTTAATTTAGTTTTAGTTCTTCACCTACCTCTAGATTGAATTTCTTTCTGAACATCCAAACAAATAGATACAACAAAGGTGTATCTAAAATCGCAACTATTACTTTGAATAAAAAGCCTGATATAATTAATACTAAAAATTTATCTTGAGGGAGTATTCCAAAGACAATAAGAAGTGATACAATTGTGAAAGTATCTACAAACTGAGAGGTAAAAGTTGAAAAATTATTTCTCAACCAAAGGTGTTTACCTTTTGTTAATTTTTTCCAGAAATGATAAATTCTAATGTCAATAAATTGAGCAAACAAGTAAGTTAACATTGATGCTAGTACTGCTAAAGGTGCATTTAGAAACACACTATTAAAAGTAGTATCATCAATTGGAGATCCTTCAATAGCAGGAACTTGACTAGAAATAAATATCAATCCAATTGAAAAAATTGAAGCAAATATTCCAGCAATTACTACTTGGTCAGCTTTTTTTCGACCATATATTTCAGATATTAAATCAGTGATTAAAAAAGTTAAAGGATAGGGTAATATCCCTACTGATAATTCAAAAAGTTTAACTCCCATTAAATTTATATCAAATGGATACCAATAAAATATTTTAGTAAATATTAAATTTGATGCTACAAGAGATGTAATAAATAAACCAGCTAGGATTAAATAAATATTGTTAGCTAAAGATATTTTTTTGGCGTTCATTTATAAAACTTATGAGTAAAGTATTTTTTTCAATAGGGTCTAACAAAGGTAATCGTTCTGAACTAATTAATGAAGCTATTGCTAAGATTGATATTTCGATTGGAAAGGTTGAGCTAAAATCAAGCATTTATGAAACAAAGTCATGGGGTTTCAAGTCAAGCAATTTTTACAATACCTGTTTATTAGTTGAGTCTAGTCTTTCAGAGGAACAAATTTTAAATAGAATTTTAAAAATTGAAAAAGATATGGGTAGATTCAAATCAGGAGACCAATATATCGACAGATATATAGATATAGATATCCTATTTGTTGAGGACATTATAGTAAATAGTAAAAATCTAATTATTCCCCATCCTAGACTTCATCTAAGAAAATTTGTTTTAACTCCTATGCTAGATTTGGCACCAGATTTTATTCATCCTATTTTAAATAAATCGATTAGGCAATTAGAGATTGAGTGTGATGATTACGATCAGCCAAAAAAAATTGATTAGTTATAATTCAGTTTTATAGAAAAAATCCCAAAGTACAATTCCTGCTGCTACTGAAACATTTAAAGAGTGTTTTGTTCCAACCTGAGGTATTTCAATAACTTCATCTGAAACATTTATTATATCATCTGAAACACCATCTACTTCGTTTCCAAATATAAAAGCATATTTAGTCCCCTTTACTGGATAAAATTTTTCAATTTTTAGAGATTCATCAGCCTGTTCGATTGAAATTATCTTAACATCCTTTTTCTTTAATTTTTTAATAGTTTCAATAATATCATCTGAATACTCCCAGTCAACAGAATCCGATGACCCTAAAGCAGTTTTTTTCATTCTTTCATTTTCAGGAGTTGCAGTATACCCTGAAATGATTATTTTTTCTATTAAAAATGAATCAGATGTTCTAAATATTGACCCAACATTATGAATACTTCTGATGTTATCAAGAACTACTATTGCAGATGTTTTTTTTGATTTTTTAAAATCATCAATTGACTTTCTGTTAAGTTCAGTATTTTTTAATTTTCGCATTAGAGTAAAAATAAAAATATTTAAATTAGCACAAATACAAATCAGTGACTAAAGCTATTAAAACCACCCCTTTAATGAAGCAGTATAATGATATTAAATTTAAATATCCTAATACTGTACTTTTATTTAGAGTGGGCGATTTTTATGAAACTTTTGGTCAGGATGCAGTCTTGGCTTCTAAAGTTTTAGGAATTGTTTTAACTAAGAGAGGGGCAGGGTCAGCGAGTGAAACTGAATTAGCAGGCTTCCCTCACCATTCAATCGAGAATTATTTGCCCAAATTGGTAAAGGCAGGTCATAGGGTTGCAATTTGCGATCAACTTGAAGATCCTAAATTAACTAAGAAAATTGTTAAAAGAGGCGTTACAGAAATTGTTACTCCTGGAATTGTAATAAATGATGGAGTTTTAGATCAGAAAAAAAATAACTATTTAGCATCTATTTATTTTGAAAAAAATGAATGTGGAATTTCTTTTTTAGATGTTTCCACAGGAGATTTTTATATTTCTCAGGGAGACTTTAAATTAATTGATCAGCTTATTTCAAACTTTTCTCCAAATGAAATTTTAGTTTCTAAACCTTCAAAGAATAAGTTTAATGAATTAATAGGTAGTTCATATAATATTTATCCTCTTGATGATTGGGTATTTGATAGTGCTTATTCTAAAAATAAATTATTAGATCACTTTAATACAAAAAGTTTAAAAGGATTTGGTATTGAGGACATTCAACTTGGGATAACTGCTGCCGGGTCAATAATTCATTATTTAGATGATACAGAACACAATAATTTAAGTCATATTTCAAACCTTCAAAGAATTTTTCCTGACTCCTATGTATGGATGGATAAGTTCACAATGAAAAATCTTGAATTATTTAATTCAAATTCATCAAACGGATTTAATCTTTCAGAAACAATAGATGATACAATCACTAGTATGGGGTCAAGGAGGTTAAAAAATTGGATAGCATTTCCTTTAGTTGAAAAAAAAGATATAAAGAAGAGACAGGAAATAGTCTCCTCAATAATTGAAGATAATGATGTAAGCGATAAACTAGATATTAACCTAAATAACATTTCAGATATAGAGAGGTTAATGTCTAAAATTGCTACTTATAAAATATCACCAAGAGAGTTAATATATCTTAAAAATTCTCTAGAAAATGTTCATGAAATTAAACAATCCCTATCGCAGATTTCAGGAAACTTAAAGAGTTATGGAAAGAGTATACCTGTTTCAGGTTCAATAGTTAGCTTGATTACCAAAACTTTAAAGGAAGATTCACCGGTATCGATATTAAAAGGCGACTTTATTAATGATAAATATTCAAGTGAACTTGATGAATTAAGAAATATAAGATCCTCAGGAAAAGAATTTTTAAATCAAATTTTAGAAAGGGAAAGTGAAAAAACTAAAATACCCTCTTTAAAAATATCTTTTAATAATGTATTTGGATACTATATTGAAGTAAGAAATACACATAAAGATAAAGTGCCTGATGAATGGATAAGGAAACAGACTCTTGTAAATGCAGAAAGATATATTACGCAGGAATTGAAAGAGTACGAAGAGAAAATAGTTAATGCAGATGAAAAAATTAAGGATCTAGAACTTAAACTTTTTCTGAAACTTATAGATAATCTTCAGGACAGTCTTACAACTTTGAAATTGATTTCGGAGAGAGTTTCAGTAATAGATATTTTGAATTCTTTTTCAAAAAGAGCTATTAAGTATAAGTATATATGTCCTGAGATAATAGATGAAAAAAAGATAGAGATAACTCAAGGAAGACACCCAGTTATTGAGGCTAATCTTCCCCATGGCGATCGTTACATTCCAAATGATATTCTTTTAGACAAGGATCAGCAAATTATTATGATAACTGGACCTAACATGTCGGGTAAGTCAGCAATTCTTAGACAAACAGCATTAATTACAATTTTAGCTCAAATTGGAAGTTTTGTGCCTGCTAAAAAAATGCAATTTTCTATAGTAGATAGGATTTTTACTAGAGTAGGAGCTAGTGATAACATTTCTATGGGTGAATCAACATTTATGGTAGAGATGAATGAGACTGCATCAATTCTTAATAATCTCACTGATCATAGTTTAATACTTCTGGATGAAATTGGAAGAGGTACTAGTACTTATGATGGAATCTCAATAGCTTGGGCTATTGCAGAATTCTTACATGAAAACAAAAACAATCCCCATGTTCTTTTTGCGACTCATTATCATGACCTTAATGAAATGGAATCTATCTTTAAAGGAATAAAAAACTTTAATGTAAGTGTAAAGGAGACAAAAGATGACGTAGTATTTTTAAGAAAACTTGTTAAAGGAGGAAGTAATCATAGTTTTGGTATTCATGTAGCTAAGATGGCAGGAATGCCAAAATTAGTCCTTGATTCTGCAAAAAATAAATTAAAATTAATGGAGAGGACATCACCAAATAAATTAAAAGGTGATAATAAAGATGATAGTTTTCAGCTTAGTTTTTTTGATGTAGAAGATCCACAAATGCAAGAAATAAGAAAGATTATTGAAAATTTAGACATTGATAATTTGAGTCCAGTTGACGCGCTGATAAAACTAAATCAAATAAAAAAAGAAATAAAAAATGAAGATTGATTTACATGGCAAAACTCATCCAGAGGGTCTCGAGTTAATTGAAGAATATATGCTATTAAATTCTGTAAAGGGAAGTGTTAGTTTACATGTCATTACTGGAAATTCTCCTGTTATGCAAAAAAAGATTATTGATCAAATATGTAAAAAGCATGGTTTTTCTTATTATATCCCATCTCATAATCCAGGTGAAATATTTATTCAGTATGAAAAACTATAAAGTTCTATTTCTTTTATTTTTTTTTATAGTTAATTCATGCTCTAAAGAAGATGAGATAAATCAATTAAATGAGACAATAGTTAATCTCCAAGATGATATAGCTCAACTTAATTCTCAGATTAATGATTATTCTTCTCAAGTAAATCAATTAATCTCTCAAAATAACACCTTATTAAATCAGGTTGAGAATGGATTAACTGAAAACAATGCTTTATCAAATCAAATAGATGATTTAAATAATCTCTTAAATGGTTTTCAGGATCAAATACAGGAATATATAGCTCAAATAGAAGTGCTTACTGAGTCAAATCAAATACTTCAAAGTGACAATAATAGTTTTACTACTCAAATTAACAATCTTCAAGATCAACTTTATACAATTCAGTCTCAAAGTGCTGAAGATGGACTTTATCTTTTTAATAAAATTGAAATACTTGAACCTCCATTTGGTGGAACAATGTGGGATCTCCCAGATTTAATTACATCATCTGATTATACTATTTATTCTACATCTTCATATCAAGGAATAGAAACAAGATTGTTTTATGACAAATCTATTCCTGATTTTATAAATTATCCTGCTCATGTTTATAAAGTTAATTTTGGTGATGACCTATCTATTGATTTTGAAATTTATACAGATTTCACATTAGAGGAGGCTGAAAATATTGAGCAAAAATACGCTCCTTTAATTGGTCAACTTGGAAAGGATTTGAGAAGAAATATAAAATCTTTTGAGTTTCTTAAGGGAGAAGAAGTGGCTTCAGCCCAGAGAACAGATGATCTTAATTATGCTAATATTACATTTCATACTGATTGGTTAACTAATATAGTTGAAA
>JAQXBP010000060.1:0-14088 GCA_029252345.1 Flavobacteriaceae bacterium
AAATGAGGATAAGATGGACAATGAAGTTGATGCTATTTCTGGTGCTACCATAACAGGTGATGGTGTATCAGACATGATTATTGAGAGAGTTCAGAACTATCTTCCGTATTTTAATAATATTAGTAATGAGTAAAGATATAGAGCCATTATTTTCAAAAAAAAATAGAGCATTATTAACTGATCCTCTTGATGATGATAATCCAATTACAGTACAAGTGCTGGGAATATGTTCTGCTCTTGCAATTACAGTTAAACTAGAACCTGCAGTAGTAATGACAGTTTCAGTGATATTTGTAATGGCAGCAGGGAATGTTATTGTTTCTATTTTGAGAAATATTATTCCAACAAGAATTAGAATTATTGTTCAATTATTAGTAGTAGCAACTCTTGTTGCCCTAGTTGACCAATTTCTTAAGGCATATGCATATGATGTAAGTAAGCAATTAGCAATATTTATTGGACTAATTATTACCAATTGTATCATAATGGGGAGATTTGAAGCATTTGCTCTTGGTAATGGTGTTTGGAAATCTTTTCTAGATGGTGTTGGTAATGCTGCTGGTTATGGTTGGATTTTAATTGTTGTTGCTTTTATAAGAGAATTGTTTGGATCTGGAGAGTTATGGGGAATCCCAGTTATTCCTCAATTTATTTATGACTTAGGATACCAAGATAATGGTTTAATGCTTCTTTCACCTATGGCTTTAATTGTAGTTGGACTTTATATTTGGATTCAAAGATTTTATAATAGAAAACTAATTGAAAAAGATTAAATGGAAGATTTAGCAAACTTATTTATAAAAAGTATTTTTATCGAGAATATGGTTTTTGCCTATTTTCTGGGTATGTGTTCATACTTAGCAGTGTCCAAGACAGTTAAAACTGCTGTTGGATTAGGCTATGCTGTAATTTTTGTTTTAACAATTACAGTTCCAATAAATTACTTAATCAACTCTTATTTGCTAGCACCCGGAGCACTTACATGGATTGGACCTCAATTTGCTAATGTTGATCTATCATTTTTAACTTTTATAATGTTTATTGCTGTAATTGCTTCAATGGTTCAACTAGTTGAAATGATTGTGGAAAAAGTTTCTCCAAGTTTATATGGTTCACTTGGTATATTCCTTCCACTTATAGCAGTCAATTGTGCAATTTTAGGTGGGTCTTTATTTATGCAACAAAAAGATTTTATTAATACTTTAGAATCTGCTGTTTATGGCTTTGGATCAGGAATTGGATGGTTCCTTGCAATAGTTGCAATAGCAGCAATTAGAGAGAAAATAACCTATTCTAATATTCCAGATCCTTTAAGAGGACTTGGAATTACTTTTATTATAACTGGGCTAATGGCTCTAGGTTTTATGAGTTTTATGGGAATTAAATTATAAGAAATGGATATTAATGTAATTATTGCTAGTACTGTTGGTCTTTTTGTTATAACACTTTTATTAGTTACAATGCTGCTTTTTGCAAAATCAAAACTATTACCTTCTGGTCCAGTAAAACTAATTATAAATGGAGAAAAAAATGTTGAAGTAAACTCAGGTGATACTCTTTTAACCACACTTGGAAATAATAAAATATTTTTACCATCTGCATGTGGAGGTGGTGGGACATGTGTTCAATGTAAGTGTCAAGTTGTTGAAGGTGGTGGAGAGATACTACCTACTGAGGAACCTCATTTTACAAGAAAAGAAATTTCAGACGGCTGGAGACTAGGTTGTCAAGTAAAAGTTAAACAAGACATGAAAATTGAAGTTCCTGAAGAGGTTTTTGGTATCAAAAAATGGGAAGCCAAAGTAAAAAGTAATTATAATGTAGCATCATTTATAAAAGAGTTTGTTATTGAAATTCCCGAAGAAATGGACTATAAAGCAGGAGGATATATTCAAATTGAGATTCCAGAGTGTGATATTAATTATAATGAAATGGATATTACTTCTCATCCAGATGAACACCCAGATAATCCTCAAAAATTCAAGCTAGAGTGGGATAAGTTTAACCTTTGGCCTCTTAATATGAAAAACAACGAAACTGTTGAGAGGGCATATTCTATGGCCTCATATCCAGCAGAAGGAAAGCAAGTTATGTTAAATGTTAGAATAGCAACTCCACCTTGGGATGGTAAAAAAAATAATTGGATGACAGTTAATCCTGGTATAGCTTCCTCTTATATTTTTTCCAAGAAACCTGGAGATACTGTTACAATTTCTGGCCCTTATGGTGAGTTTTTTATTAATGATTCTGATGCTGAAATGTTATACGTAGGAGGAGGAGCAGGAATGGCTCCAATGAGGTCTCACTTATACGAGTTATTTAGAACTATAGAAACAGGAAGAAAAGTTACTTTTTGGTATGGAGGAAGATCCAAAAGAGAGCTATTCTATGTTGAGCATTTTAGAGCTTTGGAAAAAGATTATCCAAATTTCAAGTTTTATATAGCTTTATCTGAACCTCTAGAAGAAGATAATTGGAAAGTAAAAGATTCTCTGGATTCTGATGGAGATGGTTTTACAGGATTTATTCATCAAGTAGTTATTGATAACTATCTTTCAAAACATGACTCACCAGAGGATATAGAAGTTTATTTTTGTGGTCCTCCATTGATGAATATAGCTGTTGCAAAAATGGCTGAGGACTTTGGCGTGCCGCCAGAGAACGTTAGATTTGATGACTTCGGTGGCTAATGTTATCTTTTAAACAAATAATTTTTTTATTTTCATTTTTCTTCATAACAAGTTGTGTTAACAATGATAATGAATATAAGCGTATTCGTGGAAATGCTTTTGGAACTTCATATAGTATAATTGTTGACACTGAAATTAAAGAGCACTTAATTAAAGAAAAAATTGATTCCTTATTCGAGGTTGTTAATTATTCTATGTCCACTTACATGGATTCCTCAATAATTTCAAAAGTTAATTTATCCAATCAACCTGTTGTCGTAGATAAGCATTTCATAAAAGTTTTTAAAAAGTCAAAAGAAATTTGGTCTTTAACAGAAGGTTCTTTTGATCCTACAGCTGGTTCTTTTGTTAATTTATATGGATTAGGTCCAAATACTGTATATGAAAAGGTAGATGAATTTAAAATTGATAGTGTTAAAAAAATTGTTGGATTTGATAAGGTTTTTCTAACCAATGAAAATGAAATTATTAAGAATAATAAAAATATTTTTATTGATTTCAATGCTATAGCTAAAGGCTATTCTGTTGATTTAATAAGAGAATTATTTGAAGAAAAATTACTTGAAAATTTTCTAATTGAAGTAGGAGGTGAATTAACTTCTAGGGGATATGCTGAAAATAATAGAAGATGGAAAGTAGCTATTCAAAATCCTAT
Organism: Flavobacteriaceae bacterium; assembly: GCA_029252345.1. Taxonomy (GTDB): domain Bacteria; phylum Bacteroidota; class Bacteroidia; order Flavobacteriales; family Flavobacteriaceae; genus Marisimplicoccus. Next base: position 3,346 of record JAQXBP010000060.1, read on the forward strand.
TGAAATTAAAAGTTTCTATAGTGAGATTTTTTTAACCAATAAGTCATTAGCAACTTCTGGAAACTACAGAAAATTTAGAATTGACTCTATAACTGGAGAAAGATATAACCATATAATTAACCCTTTAAATGGTGAACCTTTATCTAACAATATTCTAAGCGCTTCAGTTATTTCAGATAGCTGCATTGAAGCTGATGCATGGGCAACTTCCTTAATGGTAATGAATCCAATTAATGCTCTAGATTTAATCAATGAAATTGATGGTATAGAAATATTATTATTGACCTCAAAAAATAATGAAATTTTTGAAATCAAATCTAATGGTTGGGATTTAGTTACTCAATGATTTTTTTGCAATTGGAATTAAATCATTTTTCAATAGACCGTATTTTGTGATAAACTTTTCATCAAAATTGTCTGTGTAGTTTATCATATCAACTTCAAATCCAACTTCTTCAACTCGATCTTTAAAATCAATTCCATATTCTCTTACATGGTCATATTGACCAAAATATTTTTCTCTTTCAAATTGAGATGTTATACTAGAATCCTCAAATGTATTTTTTCTGTTTATATTAATAGGAACTTGAAGTATTGCAATTCCATCTTTATTTAAAACTCTATAAATTTCTTTTAATGCCTTTACATCATCTTCTATATGTTCGAGAACATGATTGCATATTACAAGGTCAAAAGAGTTATCTGTAAACTCCATTGATTTTAGATCTCCTTTTACATCTGCTATTGGTGAATCAATATCAAATGTTAAATAATCCCAATTATTAAACTTCTTAAATTTTTTATAAAATATTTGTTCTGGTGCAACATGAAGTACTTTTAAATTTGATTTTAAAATATTTGTTTCATTATTAAGATAAAGCCATAAGAGTCTATGCCTCTCTAAGGATAAAGTTCCAGGGCATAAAGCATTTTCTCTAATAGATTTATAACCATAGGATAAAAATTTTGAGTAACTACTTTCATCTATTGGATCAATAAACTTATTTCCTTTAAACAATATTCTTAGTATGGGTGTTAAGTAAAAACTATATTTAATTAATAATTTTCTAGGCAAAAACTTCAATATGTATTTCATTAATTAAAAAAGTTTTTAAATCTATTTTCTTCCTCTGATTCTATACCTAAAGCTTCGTATATAAAATCAAATGTTGAAAGAATTTCAGGCTTTCCATTAATTAATGCAATATTGTGTTCAAAATGGGCACTAGGTAGACCATCCAGAGTAACAATTGTCCACCCATCTTCATCGAGATTAATTTTTTGTGTTCCTAGATTTATCATTGGTTCAATAGCTAGAACTAGACCATTTTTAATAATTTTTCCAACACCTTTTCTGCCATAATTTGGAACTTCAGGTTCTTCATGTAAATTTTCACCTAGCCCATGTCCAACAAGTTCTCTTACTATTCCATAACCATGTAATTTAATATAGCTTTGAATAGCATTTCCTATATCACCAATTCTATTATTTTCTATCATAGCATCCATTCCTGCATAAAGAGAATTTTTTGTCGCATTTAGTAGCTTATCAATTTCTTTACTTACCTCACCAACTTTAAATGTATATGCATGGTCTCCATAATATCCTTCATTTATTACCCCACAATCAATAGAAATTATATCTCCTTCAATTAAAGGTTTATTACATGGTATTCCATGCACAACTTGATTATTTACACTAACACACAATGTATTAGGAAAATTATTATACCCTTTAAATCCTGGTATTGCGTTATTATCTAAGATAAATTCTTCTGCAATTTTATCAAGAAATAAGGAAGTTATACCTGGTTTAATCTCTTTGGCCATAAGCCCAAGAGTTTTAGAAACTAGTTGTGCACTTTCTCGTATTTTTTTTATTTGTTCTATCTCTTTTAATATCATTCGGAATAGTAAACATGTTTATAATCTTCATTATTAACTATATTGAAAATATCTTTCTCTAAATTCTCAAATGGAAATTCAACGATTCTATTTTTTTCAATAGATTCATTCAAAAAAATAAAAGTAGGTGTGTTAGTTATATTTTTTCCATTCTCATACCCACCAGATGATTTTTTTTCAGAATTCAATAGAACTATTTTTAAATTATCCTCAGAAAAATTTAGTTCGTTTAAAATTTTTATTAATCTTGGCACTTCCCTCTCACTATCATGACATCTAGTGTTCATGTAGATTTCAATTTGATATTCATAAATATTAGAAAAATCCTTATTAAGGGTATTAATATCTAAAGTATAAGAATCATAATTATTTTCAAACCATTGTGTGTTTTTAGAATTAAATAGATAATCAATTGAAACAACACCTTCATTTGTAGAGTATTTCTCATTTGAAGAACAACCTAAAAAAAATAATGTTATGATTAATATTAATTTTTTCATAATAAAAGAGTATTACCGTTCATTTCCTTTGGCTTTTCAATTCCTATAATATCCAAAATAGTTGGAGCTATATCTGCTAAAATCCCATTTTCTATTTCGTTTGAATCTGAGTTAACAATTATTATTGGAACTGGATTTACTGTATGTGAAGTATTTTGAGAACCATCACTATTTTCCATTTTTTCACAATTACCATGATCTGCTATAATTATAGATGTATAATTAAATTCATTGGCTGTATTTACTATTTCGCCTAAGTAATTATCTACTGATTCACAAGCTTTTATGGTAGCTTTAAAATCACCTGTATGACCAACCATATCAGGATTAGCAAAATTTAAGCATATGAATCCAAATTTATCTTTCTTAATCTCATTTATTACATTCTTGGTAACATCTCCAGCACTCATTTCAGGCTTTAAGTCATAAGTTGCAACTTTGGGAGAAGGGCACAAGATTCTTTCTTCTTTTTCAAAAGGTTCTTCATGTCCGCCATTAAAAAAGAATGTTACGTGAGGATATTTTTCTGTTTCTGCAATTCTTAGTTGAGAAATATTATTATTTGATATAACTTCACCTAGAGTGTTTCTCAGTTTTTTATTTTTAAAAATCGGTTTTGCCACTTTGAAACTCTCATCATAGGTTGTTAGAGTATAAAAATTGGAAATTAAAGATTTCATTCCTAATTCAGTTTTGTCTTCTTCACACAAAACAGTAGTCAATTGTCTTCCTCTATCTGATCTATAATTAAAAAAAATCACTGTATCATTGTGTTTTAATTGATGTACTGGATTTCCATTGTTATCAGTTTTAATAATAGGTTCTATAAATTCATCCGTTATATTTTTACTATATGACTCCTTAATTTCATTTTTAAAATTTAAAGTCTTTTTTCCATTTCCATTACAGATTAAATCGTAAGCTTTATAAATTCGTTCCCACCTATTATCTCTATCCATAGAGAAATATCGACCAATTACAGTTGAAAGTTTTCCACCATATTTTTTACAAAAATTCTCTAATGCTTCAATATAATTAACACCAGATTTTGGATCTACATCCCTTCCATCTGTAAATGCATGAATGAATATCTTGTCTTTTACATCTGAAAGAGAAATTATAACTTCTTTAAGGTGATTAATATGCGAGTGAACTCCTCCATCTGAAACAAGTCCAATCAAATGAATGTTTGATGAATTTTTTTTTGAATAAGAAATTATATCTTGAAATTGCTTTTTAGCATGAAACTTCCCATCTTCAATAGATTCATTAATCTTCAAGAGATCTTGTAAAACTATTCTTCCAGAACCAATATTCATATGACCTACTTCACTATTACCCATTTGTCCTGTTGGAAGACCTACTTCTTTTCCATGAGTAATTAAATAGTTGCTTGGATTGTTTTTTAATAGATTATTAAAGTTAGGTGTCTTAGCTTTATCAGGAGCAGAGACATCTTTATTCTTGGCAATACCCCATCCATCAAGAATTAACAGTAAAACTTTCTTATTCAATTTTTTTATTTAAAGATACAAATATCATCATGTAGATTTGTTAATATGATTAGGAAAAAATATATTGTTGTTTAATTATGATTCAAGGAACTGTATATAAATCAACTGGAAGCTGGTATCTGGTTAAAAGTCAAGATAAATTTTTTGAGTGTAGGATAAAAGGAAAGATTAGACTTAAAGATATTTCTACAACAAATCCAATAGCTGTTGGCGATCTTGTAATGTTTGATTTAGAAAATGATGGGAAAGGGATCATTTCAGACATTCTACCAAGAATAAATTATATTATTAGAAAATCAGTTAATTTATCTAAACAACGCCATATAATCGCATCTAATATTGACATATCAATTTTAGTTGTTACTCTAAATAACCCTAGCACTTCTACTAACTTCATTGATAGATTTCTAGTAAGTTGTCAAGCTTATGATATTCCAGTTATAATTGCTTTTAACAAAATTGATTCATACTCAGAAGTTGATAGAGTTGAATTAGAGAAAATGATTCAAACGTATAAGAAAATTGGATATGATTGTGAATTAATTTCTGCTAAATATGGAAATGGAATAGATAGACTTGTAGAGTTAATGAAAAGTAAGACTTGTATTATTTCAGGGCATAGTGGGGTTGGGAAATCTACTCTTATAAACTCTATATCGCCTAAACTAAGACTTAAAACAAAAGAGATATCCTCATCACATAATCAAGGAAAACACACAACAACTTATGCTGAAATGTTTGATTTAGATGCAAATATTAGAGTTATTGATACACCTGGAATAAGAGGCTTTGGATTAGTAGACATATCAAAATATGAGTTGGGGGATTTTTTTCCAGAATTTCTAATTGCTAAACAAAACTGTAAGTTTAATAATTGTCTTCATCTAGATGAACCTGATTGTAATGTTAAAAAGAAAATTGGAGATGGTGAAATATTTGAAAGTAGATATCTTACTTATTTAGATATGTTGAAAGATCAAAATATTTACAGAAAACCACATGAAAGTAGTCATACAGAGAGTTAAAAGTGCTAGTGTTCAAATTAATCAAAAATTAAAAAGTAAAATTGAGATGGGGTTTTTAGTTTTTATAGGTATTTGTGTTGATGACACAAAAAGTGATGTTGAATGGTTAGTAAATAAAATACTTAATCTTAGAATATTTAATGATAAGCAAGGTGTTATGAATGAATCATTAATTGATGTTAATGGTGAAATTTTAATTATATCTCAATTTACATTAATTGCATTAACAAAAAAAGGAAATAGGCCATCGTATATTAGGTCAGCTTCTCATAAAATTGCAGTACCATTATATGAACATTTTGTTGAGATGTTTAAAGCCACAATTAATGATAATGTTAAAACAGGAGTTTTTGGAGCTGATATGGAAATTAAATTAGTTAATGACGGTCCAGTTACAATTTTAATTGATACAAAAAATAAAGAATAAATTAAAGAATTAAAACCTCTTCTTTAAGTTCAATTTCAAAATTACGATGAACTGTATCTTTAATTTCGTTGGCAAAATGCAGGATATCTTTACCTTTTGCATTTCCATGGTTAATTATCACTAGAGGTTGATTTGTATAGACACCTACATTTTTAACTTTTTTATTTTTAAAGTTCGATTGATCTATTAGCCATGCAGCAGAAATCTTATAATTGTTGTTATCAATTTTAAAGAATGGAATGCCTGGGAACTTATTTAGAAGATATTCATGTCTTAAAGTATCTACAATAGGGTTTTTAAAAAAACTTCCACAATTACCAAAAGCTTTTGGGTCAGGAAGTTTTGATTTTCTAATTCGAATTACTTGATCTGAAATGTTTTTTAGTGTTAGCTCTCTATCTAAAAGATTTTCTTTTAAACCTTTATAGTCTATATTAAAGTTATGTTTTGACTTTGTTAAAATAAGTTTAACTGAAGTAATTATTGTTTTATTTCTATAAGTGGATTTGAATATTGAACTTCTATAATTAAATTCACATTCTGATTTTGTTAACTCAAATTCATTTAGTGAGTCTAACATTATTCCTTTACAGCTATGAAAAACATCTTTTAATTCTACACCATATGCTCCAATATTTTGAATTGGCGCAGCACCAACATTGCCTGGAATTAATGATAAATTTTCTACTCCTCCAAAATTATTTTTTACCGCCCATAACACAAAATCGTTCCAACTCTCACCTGAAGAAATTTTAATTAAAACATTGTTTTCATCCTCTTCAATCAATTCTATTCCTTTATTTTTTAAGCTAATAATTATTCCTTCATATGATTTTGTAAAAAGTATGTTACTTCCTCCACCTAAAACAAGCATTTTGTCTTTATGATTTTCTTTTGATAAAAAAGTGGGAAGATCATTTACTTTGTCAATTTCAACCAAAACCTTAGCCCTTTCATCTACACTAAATGTGTTGAATTTTTTTAATGAACCATTTCTGTAAACTTTCATGAATTAGCTTGTATATTCTTTAAGACCTAAGTTAATTATATTAATTGCACGTTTAAGTTTATCTGAATTGAGAACAAATGCTATTCTGATTTCATCATTACCATTATTTTCAGAACTATAGAATCCTGAGGCTGGAGAGACCATTACACTTTCATTATTTACTGAAAAATCAGTAAGTAAAAACTTTGCAAATTCTTCAGCATCTTTGATAGGTAGTTTAATAATTGAATAAAAAGCCCCCATTGGATCTGAATATTTAATGTTTTGTAGTTTTGATAGTTCAGATATTAATACTTTTCTTCTTTTAGAATATTCTGCAATTACATTTTTAATATAATTTTTATCCGAATTTAATGCTTCATTTGCTGCAATTAGAGCTAATGTTGGAGGAGAAAGTCTGGTTAGGGCAAACTTTAGACATGTTTCAATAAGTTCTGAATTTTTAGATACAATAAAACCTATTCTTGCGCCACATAGACTATATCTTTTTGAGGTTGAGTCAATTAATATTGCATGATCATAAAATCTTTCATCTTCAAGAATTGAGAAGTGTTTTAAATCAGTATAAATAAATTCTCGATAGACTTCATCAACAATAATAAATAAGTCATGTTTTTTTGCAAGCTCTGCAATTTTAATTATTTCATCTTTTGAATAAACATAGCCAGTGGGATTACATGGATTACAGATAATTATTGCTTTAGTTAGTTTGCTTATTTTATCTTCAAATGATTCAATTGAAGGCAGAGAAAAATTATCTTCAATTTTAGAAGTAATTGGTATAACTTTTACATCTGAAGCTTTAGCAAACCCATTATAATTAGCATAGAAAGGTTCTGGGATTATAACTTCATCTCCTGGATCACAAATAGAGTTCATCGTAAAGGATAAAGCTTCACTTGCTCCAACTGTTGTAATTATATCATTAGGTGTCACATCTATGTTATGATTAGAGTAATAACTACAGAGATTATTTCTAAACTCATAAGAACCTTGAGAATACTCATATTTTAATAAATCTAAGTCAATATTTCTTATTGCTTCAATTGATTCAACAGGAGATTTTATATCTGGTTGACCTATATTTAAATGAAGTATATCAATACCCTTTTTTTTGGCTTGATCTGCAAATGGCACTAACTTTCTAATTGGAGAAGGGGGGATATTATTTCCCTTTTTTGAAATTGTTGGCATTTATTTATCTTAATATTGCAAATATACTTCAAGGTATGTTATTTTTGTTTTAGATTAAAATATTTATGAAGTGATGCAGGTATCCCCAAAGTATAACCATATAGACACAGAAAAAAAATGGTATTCATTTTGGATGAAAAATAATCTTTTTAAATCAGTTCCAAATGAAAAGGAACCATTTACAATTGTTATCCCCCCTCCTAATGTAACAGGACTACTCCATATGGGGCATATGCTAAATAACACCCTACAAGATATATTAGTTAGAAGGGCTAGAATGTTGGGTAAAAATGCTTGTTGGGTTCCAGGAACTGATCATGCATCAATTGCAACTGAAGCAAAAGTTGTTGAAAATCTCAAACAGAAAGGAATAAATAAATCTGATATTTCAAGAGATGAATTTCTAAAACATGCATGGGATTGGACAGAAAAATATGGTGGTGGTATCCTAGAGCAATTGAAAAAACTTGGATGTTCTTGTGACTGGGATAGAACTAAGTTTACGCTTGATGATGATATGTACGAGTCTGTAATAGAGGCTTTTGAAAAACTTCATGATAAAGATTTGATATATAGAGGGTATAGGATGATAAATTGGGATCCTGAGGCTAAGACAACAGTATCAGATGAAGAAGTAAATTATATTGAAGAAGATTCAAGTTTGTTCTATTTAAAATATGTGATTGAAAACTCTGATAAAGAGCTTGAAGTTGCTACTACTAGACCCGAAACTATTTTTGGAGATACTGCTTTGTGTGTCAATCCTAAAGATGAAAGATATAAAGATTTTATAGGTAAATATGCAATTGTCCCTATATGTGGTAGAAAAATTCCAATTATATCTGATTCATACGTAGACTTAGAGTTTGGTACTGGATGTTTAAAGGTTACACCAGCTCATGATATTAATGATTATAATTTAGGTATTAAACATAACCTAGACACTATTGATATTTTTGATGAAAATGCTGCGTTAAATATTAATGGTCTTCATTATGAAGGTAAAGACAGGTTTGTAGTTAGAAATGAAATTGAAGTTGAATTAAAAGCTAAAAATCTTTTAGTTAAAAAAGAAAATTATATTCATAATGTTGGAAGATCAGAAAGAACAAATTCTGTAGTTGAACCAAGGTTGTCAAAGCAGTGGTTTCTTAAAATGGATGGTATTACAAAACCTGCTATTAAAAATGTTCTTGAAAATGAAAACGTTAAATTCTTTCCAAGTAAATTTAAATCTACTTACAAATACTGGCTTGAAAATATTAAAGATTGGAATATTTCACGACAGTTGTCTTGGGGTCACCAAATTCCGGTATTTTATTATGGCCATAATGGTGATTATATAGTTGCAAAAAATAAAAAAGAAGCACTAATCAAACTAAACACAAAATCTGAAACTCTTTATTTGGAAGATGACTTAAGTCAAGATAATGATGTTCTTGACACATGGTTTTCTTCTTGGTTATGGCCAATTTCAGTGTTTGATGGAATTAGAAATCCTGATAATAAAGAAATCAATTACTATTACCCAACTCAAGATTTAGTCACAGGTCCAGATATCATATTTTTTTGGGTAGCAAGAATGATAATATCTGGTTATGAGTTTAGAGATGAAAAGCCTTTTTCAAATGTTTATTTTACGGGAATAGTTAGGGATAAACTTAGAAGAAAAATGTCAAAACAACTTGGTAATTCTCCAGATGCAATTAAACTTATAGAAGAATATGGTGCCGATTCTGTAAGAGTGGGATTAATGTTAAGTTCAGCTGCTGGAAATGACTTATTATTTGATGAATCTTTATGTCAACAAGGTAAAAATTTTACTAATAAAATATGGAATGCTTCAAGACTTGTTAATGGCTGGGAGATTGATCTAAATAAATCACAACCTAAAGTAAATGAATTAGGATTAGAATGGTATAATGATAAGTTTAATTATACACTTGAATTAATAAATAAAAATTTTGATAATTATAGAATTTCAGATGTTTTAATGTCCTCTTACAGGTTAATTTGGGATGATTTTTGTTCGTGGTTGCTAGAGATCATAAAACCGGATTATGGAGAACAAATTGATTTAAAATCAAAAAATGAACTAATTAAATTATTTGAAAAAAATTTAAAAGTTCTTCACCCATTTATGCCTTTTTTAACAGAAGAAATTTTTCATAATCTACCAGACATTAATGCTACAAATCCATTGACGACTAGTTGTTGGCCAGAATTAGAAAACTATAACCAAAATATTGTAGATGACTTTGAAATAACAAAAGAGATAATTTCTCAAATTAGAAATTACAGAAAAGAAAAAAACATTTCTTTTAAAACATCTCTGGATCTATATTACTTACCAAATAAAAGCACTTTAAAAAATATAGATATAATTAAAAAAATTGCTTCAATTAATAGACTGGAAGAATCTACAAAAAATGATTTTGCAATGGTTAATTCATTTTTAATAAAGAATTTTGAATTCTTTATCCCTTTGAAAGAAGGATTTGATAAAGAAGCAGAAATTAAAAAGTTAAAAAAAGAACTTGATTATAACGAAAGCTTTTTAAAATCTGTACAGAATAAAATGAAGAATAAAAATTTTGTTAATAATGCTCCTGATTCCATAGTTAATAAAGAAAAACAAAAGATAATTGATGCAGAGCAAAAAATTAAATCTTTAAAGAAGTCAATATCTGATTTAAGTTAATTAAGCCATTATTGTAATTCCTCCTACAACTCTATCCCCAACTTTAACTTTAATCTCAGTATCTAAGGGAAGAAAAACATCTACTCTAGACCCAAACTTAATAAATCCTGAATCATCTCCTTGTTCTACATAACTATTCTTTTTAGCATAGTTCACAATTCTTCTGGCAACTGCTCCAGCTATCTGTCTATATAATATTTCACGAAATTTTTTATTTTTTATTACAACAGATGTTCTTTCATTTTTTTCTGATGATTTTGGATGCCAAGCTACTAAATAATCACCTTGATGATATTTGCTGTAAATAATATCTCCAGAAACTGGATATCTAGTGACATGAATGTCTAATGGTGATAAGAAAATAGAAATTTGAATTCTTTCACTTTTAAAGAATTCATTTTCAAAAACATTATTTATTGCAACTATCTTTCCATCTGCAGGACTTAATAATCTGTCAGAATCTAGTAT
>JAQXBP010000061.1:0-6994 GCA_029252345.1 Flavobacteriaceae bacterium
GTAACAGCTTTATTACCTATTATTTTGTTTCCATTAACCGGTGGATTAGGACTTTCCGAAACAACTGCTTCTTTTGGACACAAGTATGTTTTTTTATATATAGGTGGTTTTATAATTGCAATAGCTATCCAAAAATGGAATCTACATAAACGTATAGCATTAAATATTATCAATTTAATTGGAACTAATGTCGTAAATATTATTCTTGGATTTATGATGGCTACTGCATTTATGTCAATGTGGATTTCAAATACAGCAACTGCAGTTATGATGTTACCTATAGCTATTGCAATAGTGACTCAATTAAAAGATGATCCTAATACTATTGAGAAAGAAAATTTAATTTTTGGAAAGGCTTTAATGTTAGGTATTGCTTATAGTGCTTCTATTGGAGGTTTAAGTACTTTGATTGGAACACCTCCTAATTTAGTCTTAGCAGGTGTGGTAGAAGAAACCTTTGGTTATGAAATCACATTCGCACAATGGTTTAAATTTGGTTTTCCAATTTCTATGATATTATTATTTCTATGCTGGAAATATCTTACAAGTTTTGCTTTTAAGTTTAAACAAAAAAAATTTCCTGGTGGAAGAGAGGAGATTAGCAAACAATTAATGGCATTAGGTCAAATTAGCTATGAAGAAAAATTAGTAGGTCTAATATTTGGTTTAACTGCATTTGCATGGGTTAGTCGATCTTTTTTATTAAAATCAATTATTCCGTCCATTGATGATACTATTATTGCAATGATAGGAGCTATTATCATTTTCTTAATACCTACTAAAAATAAAGAAAGACGACTTATAAATTGGGAAGAAGCTGTAAAACTACCATGGGGAATTTTATTGCTATTTGGAGGAGGAATGGCTTTAGCTGCTGGTTTTAAAGATAGTGGATTAGCTTTATGGATAGGTTCTCAAATGACTTTATTGGATGGAGTTTCACTATTTTTACTAGTTATCATTTTGATTGCTGTAGTTAATTTTCTAACAGAAATCACATCAAATCTAGCAACTACAGCTATGTTATTACCTATTTTGTATCCAATGGCAATTACAATAGATGTCCACCCATTCATTTTAATGGTTTCAGCAACAGTTGCAGCAACTTGTGCGTTTATGTTACCAGTCGCAACACCTCCTAACGCTGTGGTTTTTGGATCAGGATATCTACGCATACCTGATATGGTTCGTGTAGGTATATGGATGAACTTGCTTTCAATTGTAATATTAACTCTTTTTGTATTCTTTATACTTCCAATTTTATGGGATTTTGACCCTTTAGTATTTATAGTACCAGAGTAATAGTCATAGTTTTTTTATAGCTTTAAGTGTGAAATATTTTTTATACATACTTTTAATCTTAATAATTTCATCTTCTAACTTAACTGGGCAAGAAGGAACTAAAGTTGATCTGAGTAACGTTAATGTAGGAACAAAAAGACTTCCTACGGTATTTTTATTTGGAGAAGAATATACAGTTAGAGATAGAAATGAATTACTTAGTGGATTACTAAGATCACAATTCTATAGAGAAAGCTTAAAAATTGTTATAAATCTTCAAGAGTTCATTTCAAAAAGAGAATTTAGCTTCAGGCATAACGGACCTGTAGAGATTAATTTAGATGGAAGAAAATTAAAAAATCAAAATTATTATAATTCTTCTTCTAGTAATTTACAAACCTATCAAGTTAAAGATCCTGGTAAATTAGTAAGATTACTGCTCAGAGTAAAAAATGTAAAAATTGATAGTAGTCTAACAGGAATTATAAAAAGAAAAGCAATTGGAAAACAAATTAAAATAACTGAGGAAAGTATTGAGAAACTTATAGATGAGATGAAATTGGAAGTCAAAGGAGATACAATAGTTCTTCCTGAAATTGATAAGGCAAATAAAAAGAAAGAAAGAGAATTAAATAAGCTTTTTAGAATAAAGAAAAGACTAGTTAAAGAGTTTTCAGAGAACCCACTTATTGAAATAAAAATTTCTACTAATTAATTAATTTAAGTTTTATTTTATCCCCATTTTTAAATTGAGACAAATCATCCAAAGATTTTTCATTTAATTGAAGTATTCTAGGATATCCTCCTGTTGTTTGACAATCTCTATGAAGAATTATAATATTTCCTGAAGGGGTCAGTTGAACGGTTCCTGGTAATACAGGAGATGAAATAATTGATTTGGTTTTGGTTTGAATTTGTTCTGTTAAATTATAAGCCATTCTATTGTTAATACCTATTGTAAACTCTTTATTGAATAAATTATTTAAAGACTCTTTCTTAAGAATACTAAATTCAGGTCCACTAAAAACATTCAAAAAACTAGTTGTTGTTAATTTTAGTTTATGATCAAGAACATAATTTAATTTATTATTATTTGATACTTTAATTTCATCTCCCTTTTTTAAAAAATAAGATGGAGTAATGTTCTTTAAAGAAGATTTACTTCCTAGGTATTTTTCACAATCTATACCTCCCGAAAAAGCCAAATAACATCTTGCTCCTTTTGATGTTTGATTGATTTTTAGAATATCTCCTAACTTAACATCTATAGGTTTATATAATTCTATTTTTTTATCATTAATTGTCGGATTAAAATCTCCACCAGTTATAGATAAAGTATAGTTATTATTAAAAAGTAAATTAGGTCCCATTAAAGTAATTTCCAAAAGAGGTTCGTTTACTTCATTTCCAACTATTTTATTAGCAGAAGAAGCACTTTCTTTATCCATAAACCCTGAATATGGAACGCCTATATTTCTATACCCATATCTACCATTATCCTGAATGGTTGAGTATAGACCTGGATCAAGTACTTTTATCATTTAGCTAAAATTAGGTTTAAAAGATTTATTTTTTTTTAACGTTTCAAATGTAGATTTTGATATTTCTAAAAATTTAATTTTGTCACCTGGATTAACAAAACATGGAGATTTTGATTTCATATTGAAGAACTCTAATGGAGAGATCCCTATAATATGCCATCCTCCAGGACTATCTTGAGGGTAAATACACGTTTGATTCAATGCAACACCTATTGAGCCCTTTTTTACTTCAAGAGAAGGTTTAAGTTTTCTTTCACAATGGAGTTTATAATCAGTAGTTCCTAAATACATAAAACCAGGTAAGAAACCCATAGAAATAACATCATATATTTTAGATTTATGTAATTGAATAACCTCATTCTTGGATATATTTTTTGATTTCGAAAATTCCTCAAGATCAGTAGCGTAAGTGAGATCATAACACACAGGTATTTCCCATATTTTACTTTTCACTTTTTGAGTAATATTTTTAGAATTTACATTCTTAATTTTATTTAAGAAATCATTGGTTGAAATTTTATTTCTTTTAAAAATAATAAGCAATGAGTTTATAGACTGCACAGCATCAATTAGATATTCATTAAAATCATGTTCAATTTTAATTCTTAGAGAAGAAATTTTATAAACTAATTCAGAGTTTATATTAGAATCGAAGGTAATTAAAATGGAATTTTCATTGTAAATAAAATATTTCATAACATTATCTGTTCTTAAAAACTCTATTAATCTCTTTAAGGATTTCTATTGAGTTATTTGTGTCCGAATGAATACATATTGTGTCAAATATTATTTCACGAGTATCGCCTGTAATTGTTTTAACTGCATTTGAGTTTATAATTGATGTTAAATGATTAATGACTTCTTTAGGGTCATTAATCATTGCATTTTCATTTTGCCTTGAGACTAAGCTTAAATCTTCATTATAATTTCTATCTCCAAATACTTCATAGATTATATTAAATCCTCTTTGTAAAGCTAAATTTTCAATCTTAGATTTATATGGTACATATAATGAATATTTTGATTTATAATCTATTAATGTATCAAGATATAGTTCTGAAAGCTCTAAATCGTGTATCATCTCGTTATATAATGCTCCATGAGCTTTAATATGATTTATTTTCTTTCCATATGAATTAGCTATGCTCTCTAGGGATTCAATTTGACTAATTATACTATAGGATAATTCAGGTTTTGAAATATCCATTTTTTTTCTTCCAAAATTTAATCTATCAGGATACGACGGGTGAGCTCCAATTTTAACATTACATCTAATTGATATCTCAACACATTGTATAATACTTTCAGTATTACCAGCATGACCACCTAAGGCAATATTACATGAGTTAATCATTGGCATAATTAAATGTTCATTGTTTAAACCCTCTCCTAAATCACAATTAATATTTAACATTATAAAAGAGAGATTAAACCTTTAGATCCTAATATAATGGAGATGATTACTATAAAAACACCAAGAGCATTTTGATACTTATAATTGTATTCACTACTAATTATATTCTTGTTATTGATTAACCACAAAAGTATTATGGCTATAATTGGCAGCAAAAGACTATTTGAAAACTGAGCAAACTTTATTATTTCAATTGGGTTAATGTTAATCATTGAAATTAAAACACCTATAAATAGAATTAAAAACCAAACCAGCCTAAATCTTCTGCTCTTAAGTGAATCATTCCAACCAAAGCAACTTTTAGCAACGTATGCTGCTGCTAAAGGAGCAGTAATAGAAGAAGTAATTCCTGAAGCAAATAACCCTAATCCTAAGAAATAAATTGCAAATTTTCCATAAAGAGGTTCTAATCCAATAGCTAAATCGATTACACCTGTTACATTTTGATTTGATACAGAAGCAGCTGTTATTATTATTGATAACGACACTATGCCACCCAGAAGGATTGAAATGAAACTTTCTAATCTAGCGACTTTAAGTTTATTAATTGAATTCCATTTCTCAGAGACCAGAGATGAGTGAAGAAAAATATTATATGGTACTACTGTTGTCCCGATAAGTCCTAATATAATAATCAGGTTATCTGAATTAATTTTAGGTTTAAACATTCCATTTAACAGATTAGTTATGTCAGGTTTAGTAATAACAGCAGTAATAAAAAATGATAAACTCATAACTATTACAAGAGATATAAGTGACCCTTCAATAATTTTATAATCTCCTTGATATAGTATTATAAATGCAATTATTCCAATTAAAACTGGAAAATAATTAAATGATTGATTATTAAGGATTGCTGAAATACCAAGTGATGCTCCAGTAATATTTCCAGCTTCGTAAGCTGCGTTTCCAATTAAAATAGAAGAAATTATAAGTAATATTATAAGCCTATTTAGTAAAACTGATTTTATTGAAGTTCTTATAACCTCAGCTAAATTCATTCTTGTAATTAAGCCGATTCTTAATGACATTTCTTGAAGTACGATTGTAGAAAATGTAGATAAAATAATTGCCCAAATTAATGAGTATCCAAAAGAAGCTCCAGCAATTGTACAGAGAGTAACAGTTCCAGGTCCAATAAATGCAGCAGCAATTAATACACCAGGCCCTATATCTCTAAACCATTTCATTATGGAACTTGAATCTTATCTCCAAGCAATATTGCATTTAAAAATAGCCTATTTGTCCCATACCATGAGCCTCTAAAATTAGGATTATCAGAAAACATAACTGCTCTTCCATTTCCAATTTTTGATACTAATAAAGAAACTGAAGAATCAAGTTTTTCTGCATTATTTTTTGTTATAAATCCATCTATCAAAGGATCGCTAGTATACCTTACAACAGATGAATATTCATTCTCTGATGGTTGAATCCATACAGTATTATTTCTATAAACTGGAATATTAGAATCCTCATATCCAAATCCTAAAGGATGTGTTAAATCAACTTGGGCATTTAATATAATACCACCTATTCTTTCTTTTCCTCTATTGTCTTGTGCATCGATATATGGTTGATAATCTTTTTTACTCTCATTTTTGTCGGATTCAAGTAGTTTTTCGTTTACAATTCCTTTATCAATAAGGAATTTTGAACCAGAGCCTATTGAAATAATTGTATTGCCATTACTTGCCCAATCTTTAATTTTCTTTATTTGATCTTCATTAAAATCATAACTTCCAGATACTATTACCATTGTTGTGTAGGTATCCAAAGAAACTCTATCAAAATTTCGAATAGGTATTTTTGAAATTGGCATTCCCACTCTCTGATCTAAAAGATGCCATACTTCTCCTGCCTCATAAGATCTGACTCCAGTTCCTACTAACATCATTGCTTTTTGTTTTTTTAAAGGAGAAACATATCTGCTTCCAAGATCAATTCCACCTGAACTTAAACCAGAAGGAGCAGAATAAATATTTACTTGAAATTTATTCTGAATATTTTCGAGTTTATTAAATAATTCTTTTGCACTAATTTTTTGAAGACTCACTGGAATTACAAGAGATCCATAATCAAACGAAATAAGTCCACTAGAAGTATTTATGGAAAATGGCTTAAAAGCAGTTGATACTAAAATATCACTGTTGACTAAACTGTTAATTACTGCTGGAATATTATAATCAACAGAATTAATTATATAAGCATATTCAGATTCGTCTATTTTATTTACGGTAAATAGATTATCAAGATTATCAAGTTCAACACCTTGAATATCTTTTGATGAAGAATTATAATCAATATCATAAAAGTTAGCAATTGACCAAGCTGAAGCATCATAAAAAACACTATCTCTGAATTCAGTATTAGTCTCAAAAATGGATCTTACAGTTCTATAATTCTTTTGTTTTGTTGGAACAAAGAAATTATTATTGTCTTTTAATACACTTATATCATGAATCATTAATTTATCAATAAATGCTTTAGTTTTATTTTTGTCTTTTCCCATTTTGAAAGAATAACCCTTTATTCTTTTTTTATCTGCATCTGTTATTGCTGAGGCAAAAAATCTTTGCTGATATTCCATTAATTCATCTTTCATTTCAACTGATCCTTTAACAGTATTCATTCCTGAAACATATTGGTTTCTTATTGTAAAAGGAAATGTAATCTCTCCAAATTGAGTTACCTGTTTATGCCCTCTAGAGCTTGCTTGTTCAAATAACATACCTATTCCACCCATTAAATCACCATA
>JAQXBP010000062.1:0-32160 GCA_029252345.1 Flavobacteriaceae bacterium
TGCTTTTTATTGGTCCAGTAATGGTGTCCATAATTACAACATATGTATTTATAAGTTTAGAATTACTATCAGCAGAAAGTTCTGCTATAATTTGTGGTTGAAATATTATAGAAAATAAAGCACCTACTAAAGTTCCAATTACTAATGCAATTAATGGAGGTGTTTTTTTTATAATCATAATTAAAACTAAGATTGGAACAATAAAAAGCACTAATGAGATATTAAACTTTTCAGTAATAGCGGTAAGTAAATAAGAATTATCAGTAGATCCATTTGAAACCTGAAGAAATCCAAGAATTATAAAAACAATTAAAGTAATTGATATGCTAGGGATTGTAGTATAGGTTAAATATTTAATATGCTTAAATAAGTCAACTTTAGTTACAGCAGCAGCAAGATTTGTTGTGTCGCTTAGAGGTGAAAGTTTATCTCCAAAATAAGCACCTGCAATCACTGCTCCTCCAACCATTCCTGGCGATATACCTAGAGCTTTACCAATTCCTACTAATGCAATACCAACTGTTGCAGATGTAGTCCAACTACTTCCTGTTGCTACAGATATGATTGAGCATATTACAACACAAGCTGGGAGAAAGATGTTAGGATCTAGTATTTTAAGGCCATAATAGACCATTGCAGGTATAATACCACTGATCATCCAAGTACCTGCTAATGCTCCAACAAATAATAATATTAATAATGCCCCTGTAACTGACTTAACACTATTAGAGATGTTTTTGAGTATCTCTTTGTATGATACTTTATAAATAAAACCTATTGATGCTCCAAATAACCCAGATAAAATTAGAATAAACTGATTGGTTCCATTTAATGAATCATCTCCATATATAAAAACGTTAATACTAAGGAGTAAAACAAGAAAAAAAATAGGAAGTAGTGCTATTCCAATCGGTAAATTTACACTAGAAGAATTTTTCAAAATATAAACTATATTTTACAAGTTCAGAAAAAAAAACCTAACCATAAATATAATAGGATACTTATTTGTTTAAACTTTAGTTATTTTTACTGGGTGGGAAACAAAATTGAAATAATTTTTCAAAGTAAAATCTCATCACTAAAGCATTCTAAATTTTTAATTGCTTTAAGTGGTGGAGTTGACAGTATGGTTCTTGCAAATTTATTCCTGAAAAATAATTTAAGTTTTTCCATTGCTCATTGTAATTTTAATCTAAGGACTAAAGAAAGTGATGATGACGAAAAATTTATTTTTGATTGGTCTACAGAAAATGAAATTGAGTGTTACATTTCAAAATTTAATACTACTGATTATTGTAAAAAAAATAATTTTGGAATTCAAGAAGGTGCTAGAAATTTAAGATATGAATGGTTTAATGAGCTCAAGAATCTTCACGATTTTGATTATATAGTAACTGCTCATCATCTAGATGATCAAATTGAAACATATTTAATAAATTCAATGAGAGGTTCTGGTTTAAATGGACTTATAGGCATTACTGAAAAAACTGAATCTTTATTGAGGCCTCTTCTTAAAATCTTGAAGAATGATATTTTAGTATATGCTAAGTCAAATAATATTGACTTTAGAGAGGATTCATCTAATTCTAAAAATGATTACTTCAGGAATATGATAAGAAATTTAATCATTCCTCAGTTTAAAAAATTTGATGATAATGTTATGTTAAAGTTCCAAACAACTATTAATAACTTAAACTCTACTAAGATATTTGCGGATGTAATTATTAATCAAACAAAGAAGTTAATCTTCATTTTTGAAACTGATAAAATAAAAGTTAAAATTGATGATTTAAAAAAATTAAATCCTGTTGAATATTATATTCACCATCTATTTATTGATTACAAATTTGATTTTAAAGAAATTATTAAATTATTTGACTCTGACACAGGTAAGTATATTTGTTCAAATACACACATATTAACAAAGAATAAAAAATTCTTAATAATCACTAAAAATGATTAAAAATTTACTGTTTGCATTTATAACCCTTCTGCCACTTAGCGCACAGGATACCGAACCTGTTTCCTGGACATATGAGGTAACAAAGCTGAACAGTCTAGAATATCAAATTTCTTTAAATGCAGAAATAATTGATGGTTGGAAGCTATATTCTCAGTTCTCTCCTGAAGAGGGATCTGTTGCAACTAGTTTTACATTTTTAAATAATGATAATGACTATGTTGCCAATGAAACTTTTAATGAAGACCCTTACATAATTGGATATGACAACGTGTTCAAAATGGATCTGTTTTATTTTGAGGAAAAAGCAAATTTTAATCAGTTATTAAAACTTAACAATAAGGATATTAATCAAGTTAAAGTTGAAGTTGACTATTCATCATGTGATGATGAGCTATGTATTTTTCGAAATGAAACATTTAATATAGTTCTTGATAAAAACAAGAAAATAGTTCAAGATGATAACGTTACTTTAGATGATATTAAGAAATATAATTTACTTGAATTAGACCTTGATAAAACTAGTTATAATAGTTTTGATGTAATACAGTCATCTAATTATTTTGAAATTTTCATTTTTGGATTACTTGCAGGATTTTTAGCTTTATTAACCCCTTGTATATTTCCTATGATACCATTGACTGTTTCATATTTCATAGATCAAAATAAGCTAAAGTATAACAGTTTAATTTCAGCATCTTTATATGGTGCCTTTATAATTTTAATATATATACTATTAAGTATTCCATTTCATTTATTTGATAGTTTAAATCCAAATATTTTAAATACAATTTCAACAAATGTCTATGTGAATATTACATTCTTCATAGTATTTATATTATTTGCAATTTCATTTTTTGGATATTTTGACATTGTAATACCTAGTAATTTAATATCTGGATCTGAAAAGAAATCTGAGAAAGGTGGAGTAGTTGGTATATTTTTTATGTCTCTAACTTTAGCATTAGTATCTTTTTCTTGTACTGGACCAATATTAGGTTCATTGTTGGCAGGTTCATTATCATCTACTCAATCGGGTGCAATGCAACTATCTTTTGGTATGTTTGGTTTTGGCCTTGCTCTAGCACTCCCTTTTACTTTTTTGGCATTTTATCCTAAATACTTATCTGTTATACCTAAGTCTGGAATTTGGTTAAAAAAACTAAAGGTTTCATTAGGTTTTATAGAATTGGCTCTTGCATTTAAGTTTCTTTCAAATGCAGATCTGGTCGAAGGTTGGGGTATACTAAAGAGAGAGATCTTTATAATCATTTGGGTAGTAATATTTATAATGCTTTCATTTTATCTTTTTAGATCTCAAGCTAATAAGCTTAATTATAAAAATATTTTTGGATGGATGTTTTTATTTTTCTCTTTGTATTTGAGTTCTGGACTTATAGATAGTAAAAACGTTAGATTTTTAAGTGGTATTTTACCTCCTGAATTTTATTCTATTGAAAGTAAATCAAATGATTGCCCGCTAGGTCTAAACTGCTTTAAAGACTATGATGTCGGTAAGAAATATGCTATTGAAAATGAAAAGATTATTCTTTTAGATTTTACTGGGTGGGCTTGCGCTAACTGTAGGAGAATGGAAGAAAACGTATGGTCAAAGCCTACAATATTTAATTTGCTTGATAATAATTTTATTATAATCTCGTTGTACGTTGATGATAGATCTGTTCTTTCTCAAGATCAAGCATTTAAATATTTGAATCAATCAGGGAATATTCAATATGTAAACAATGTTGGGAGAAGATGGTCTCTTTTTCAGCAAGTTAATTTTAATAATGCATCTCAACCATATTATGTAGCAATGCTTCCATCGGGAAAAGTTTTATCTGAGCCAATACAATATACATCAGAAGAAAATTTTAAAAATTGGCTTGAATTATCTATCGATGAATCAAATAAGTAACTTACTTTTTAATATATACTTCTTCAAAAGGAATCCTAAATCTTTCACCGTAAACCCCTTCTTTTAATCTAATTCCGCATCCTATTATCATATTAATTTCAGACTTTTTATTTAGTTTCAATAAACTTTTAATTTTAAGTGAGTCAAAGCCTTCCATAGGACATGTGTCATATCCAAATCCAGCCATACTTATCATGAAATTTTGAGATGCTAATGCTGCACTTTTATGGGCAATAATCCTGGTATCAGATGCTCTTAGCTGCCTATACATTACTCTAAATAGTCCAATTACAGAAGCAATAATATATTTTAAGAGACTTATTATACCTAGAAAATCTTTATATACAAAGGGGATAGCTCTTTTATAGTATTTTTGTGTTAAATCATAATTTCTATCACTTAGGTTTTTTTTTGTTAAATTAAAAAAATCAATATTTTGAGTAGCTCGGATTTTCCATAAATCTTTTCTAACCACAGTTATTACAATTTGCTTAGCTGTTGAAGCGGCAGGTTGATTAAAGCATATTTTTGAAATTTTACTTAATAATTCCTTGTTAGTAATATGATAAAATTCCCAGAGTTGAAGATTGCTGCTAGTAGGAGCTAATACTCCATTTTCAATACATTTTTTAACAATATTTGAGTTTAATTCTTTACTAGGGTCAAACTTTCTGACAGATCTTCTATGCTTTATTGCCTCGCTAACAGTCTTCTCCATATTATAGTTTCTCCAATAATTTTTTTATAAATTTAAATGAGTTCGGGTAGGGTCCGTATCTAAATGGAATATCAAACATTCTCTTTTTCTTGAGAACAGGTTTATAGTGACTGAAAGTATCAAAACTAAATTTACCTCTATAAGCACCCATTCCACTTTCTCCAATACCACCAAATGGTAGATTCGAATTCACATAATGTATTAGAGTATCATTTACTACACATCCCCCAAACTTATTTGAACTAATTAGTTTGTCAATAAAATTTTGATTTTTAGAAAATATATAGAATGCGAGTGGTGTTGGATTTAGGTTTAGTATTTTATTTAAATCATTTTCATTTTCATACGATATAATTGGTAAAATAGGTCCAAAAATTTCCTCTCTCATGATTTCTGAATTTATGTCAGGATCAATAACCAATGTAGGTTCTAAATAAAGGTTGGTCTCGTCTATTTTACCTCCAAATTCAATATTTTGATTATTAAGATTTTCTTTTAGTCTTAATATGTTGGCTTTGTTTATAATCCTACCATAACTATTAGAATTATAAGGAATGTTTCCAAAAGTTGAAATAATATTTTTTTTGAGCATTGAAATCAACTCACTTTTAACATGATTGTTAACAAGTACATAATCTGGAGCGATACAAGTTTGACCACAATTCACAAATTTACCTGAAACTATTCTTTTGGCTGTTTTGTCAATATCAACATTACTATCCACTATACATGGACTTTTACCTCCAAGCTCTAATGTGGTAGGGGTTAAGTGTTTTGCTGCCTTCTCAGCTACAATTTTTCCAATTCTTGTACTTCCTGTAAACAATATATAATCCCATTTTTTATCAAGAAGATATTTAGCAGTTTCAGCATCACCCTCAATAACAGATACTAGGTTTTGAGGAAAAACATTAAAAATCAATTCTTTAAGTACTGAAGATGTATTTGGAGCTAATTCAGATGGTTTTATAATAACTGAATTCCCTGCACCTACTGCACCTATTAGTGGAGTAAGCGATAATTGAAATGGATAATTCCATGGAGTAATAATAAGAACTTGTCCATAGGGTTCAGGTATAAGATAGTTTGATGATGGAAAATTAAATATAGATCCGTTAACTTTTTTCATTTTTGACCATTTCCTTAATTTTCTTAAGAATAATTTAATTTCTCTTTTAACAAGAAGAACTTCAGATAAAAACGATTCAAATTCATGTTTATTTAAATCTTTTTTTAAAGCTTCATAGATTTTATCCTCTGTTTTACTAATTTCCTTTAAAAGTGAATTTAAAATTTGAATTCTATAGTTAACAGAATTAGAGTTAGTTTTATTAAATTCTTTTTGTGAATTAATTATAATATCAATTTCTTTGTTATCCATTATGCGCTAAATTTAATTATTTAAATTCAATATTAACATACAAGATTTGGGTGTAATATATTTACAAGTGTAAACAGTTGATTTTTAAGTTTTTAAATTTAAATTCATTTGTTTGAACGTAGTTATAAATTAA
Source organism: Flavobacteriaceae bacterium (assembly GCA_029252345.1). Taxonomy (GTDB): domain Bacteria; phylum Bacteroidota; class Bacteroidia; order Flavobacteriales; family Flavobacteriaceae; genus Marisimplicoccus. The sequence goes on from JAQXBP010000062.1 coordinate 6,111, forward strand.
AGATTCATTAAGAAATGAATTTACATGGTAATAATTTTAAGCAAAATATTTTTTTTATATGTTAAATAAATATAGTCGTATAGTAACAAAGGATGATTCCCAACCTGCTGCACAAGCAATGCTTCACGCTATTGGTTTATCAGAAGATGACTTTGATAAACCTTTTATTGGAGTAGCTAGTACTGGTTACGAAGGAAATCCATGTAACATGCATCTAAATGATTTATCTGTAAAAATAAGAGAGAGTATAGTAAACTCAAATTATGTTGGTTTAATATTTAATACCATAGGTGTTAGTGATGGAATATCAATGGGAACTTTAGGTATGAGATATTCTTTACCTTCTAGAGATATTATAGCTGATTCTATGGAAACTGTAGTTCAAGCTATGTCGTACGATGGACTTGTCACAGTAGTTGGCTGTGATAAAAATATGCCGGGTGCCTTAATGGCAATGCTTAGATTAAATAGACCTAGTTTACTTGTTTATGGAGGCACAATAGATTCAGGTTGTTATAATAATAAAGAGCTAGATGTAGTTTCAGCTTTTGAAGCCTGGGGTGAAAAAGTTTCTGGAAAGATTGATGAAGATGAATATAAAAATGTAATTAAGAATGCTTGTCCTGGAGCTGGAGCATGTGGAGGTATGTATACAGCTAACACTATGGCTTCTGCAATTGAAGCTTTAGGCATGTCACTTCCTTACAACTCCTCTAATCCGGCTATAAGTGACGATAAAATTAATGAGTGTAATCAAATTGGTTCTGCAATGAAATTACTCATTGAAAAAGATATTAAGCCATCTGATATAGTTACAAAGAAATCACTTGAAAATGCTTTAAGATTGATTACAGTCCTTGGAGGATCTACTAATGCAGTTCTTCATTTTTTAGCTATTTCTAGAGCTGCTAATTTGGATTTAACAATAGATTATTTTCAGGAAATAAGTAATTCAACTCCCTTTTTAGCTAACCTAAAGCCAAGTGGTAAATATTTAATGAAAGATTTACACAAAATTGGAGGAGTACCTTCAGTTTTAAAATACATGCTAGAAAATAAAATGTTACATGGAGATTGTATGACAGTAACAGGTAAAACTCTTGAAGAAAATTTATCTGAAATTGACTCACCAGACATGAGCTCTAATAATATTATTTTTCCTATTTCAAATCCCATTAAAAAGACAGGACATATTCAAATTCTTAAAGGAAACCTTGCTGAACTTGGATGTGTTGCAAAAATTACAGGTAAAGAAGGTTTAAAGTTTACAGGTCCGGCTAAAGTTTTTAATGGTGAATTTGAATGTCTTGAGGCTATAAAACAGTCTAAAGTTAATAAAGGAGAAGTAGTAGTTATAAGGTATGAGGGTCCAAAGGGTGGGCCTGGAATGCCGGAAATGCTTAAACCTACTTCTGCAATTATGGGAGCGGGACTTGGAAAAGATGTTGCCTTGATAACTGATGGAAGATTTTCAGGTGGAACTCATGGATTTGTTGTTGGTCATATTGTACCAGAAGCATATGAAGGTGGTACTTTAGCAATTGTTGAAAATGGAGATATTATTACAATTGATTCTGAACAAAATTTAATAAATGTTGATATTTCAGAGAATGAGATAACAAATAGAATTAAAAATTGGACTCAACCAGATCCAAAAATTGATAAAGGAATTTTATATAAATATGTTAAATCAGTTTCAAATGCATCAAATGGATGTGTTACAGATGAATAAGTGTTATGAAAAATAAAAATATAAGTGGAGCTGAAGCTGTAGTTCACTCTTTATTAAATGAGGGTGTTGATTTAGTTTGGGGTTACCCAGGTGGTGCAATAATGCCCGTATATGATGAATTCTATAAGTTTCAAGATGAGTTAAAACATGTTTTAGCAAGACATGAACAAGGAGCAGTTCATGCAGCTCAGGGATATGCAAGATCTTCAGGAAAAGTTGGTGTAGCAATTGCAACATCTGGACCAGGTGCAACGAACCTAGTTACTGGTATCGCTGATGCACAAATTGATTCAACTCCAATTGTTTGTATAACAGGTCAAGTCTCCTCACATTTACTAGGTTCTGATGCATTTCAAGAAACTGATATTATAGGAATCTCAATGCCTGTTACTAAATGGAACTATCAAATAACAAAAGCATCTGAAATTCCTGAAATATTTGCAAAAGCTTTTTATATAGCAAGATCAGGAAGACCAGGCCCTGTTTTAATAGATATAACTAAAGATGCTCAATTTGAATTATTTGACTATAAATATTCTAAATGTAAGGGTATAAGAAGCTATAATCCATTTCCTCCTATTAACAACACATCAATAGATAATGCAGTTGAGTTAATTAATAAGGCAAAAAAACCATTTATTGTCTGGGGACAAGGTGTAATTCTAGGAAATGCAGAATTAGAATTTAAAGACTTTGTTGAGAAAAGTGGAATCCCTGCAGCCTGGACAATTCTTGGCTTATCTGCACTTCCAACTTCCCATGAATTAAACGTTGGAATGGTTGGGATGCATGGAAATTATGGTCCTAATATTTTAACCAATGAATGTGATTTGCTTATTGCTGTTGGAATGAGGTTTGATGATAGAGTAACTGGTGATCCAAATACTTATGCATCACAAGCAAAAATAATCCATTTTGATATTGATCCAGCAGAGATAAATAAGAATATCAATGTAGATGTTCCTGTTATTGGAGACTGTAAAGAATCTCTAAAACTTATTACAAAAAAAATACAAAATAAAACACATGATAAATGGATTTCCAGGTTTGATGATTTAATGAAAATTGAATTTGAAAAAGTTATTAATTCTGATTTAAATCCAATCAAAGAAGGCTTAACCATGGGTGAATCAATAATTGCTATTAATGAATACACTAATGGAGATGCTATTATTGTTACAGATGTAGGTCAACACCAAATGGTGGCTTGTAGGTATGCTAACTTTATTCAATCTAAAAGTAATATTACATCTGGTGGCCTAGGTACAATGGGATTCGCTCTCCCTGCTGCAATGGGTGCAAAAATGGGAGCATTAGAAAGAGAAGTTGTAGCTGTAATTGGAGATGGTGGTTATCAAATGACTATTCAAGAATTAGGCACAATTTTTCAATTACAAATTCCAGTTAAAATAGTTGTGTTAAACAATGATTTTCTTGGAATGGTTCGTCAATGGCAACAATTATTTTTTGATAAAAGATATGCTTCAACTGAAATGGTAAATCCAGATTTTGTTGCAATTGCCAAAGGTTATTATTTAGATTCTGAGAGAGTAAAGGATAGGAAAGATCTAAAACCTGCAGTTGAAAGAATGATTAAGTCGAAGAAGCCTTATGTTTTGGAGATATGCGTAGAAAAAGAAAATAATGTTTTTCCGATGATACCCTCAGGTGCTTCGGTTTCTGATGTAAGATTAAGTTAAAATGGAAAATAAAAAAAATTATACAATTTCAGTTTACACTGAAAACAATGTAGGTCTTTTACATAGGCTTTCTGCAATATTTTTAAAACGTCACATTAATATTGAAAGTTTTACTACTTCTGAATGTGAAATTAAAGATGTTTTTAGATTTATAATAGTTGTTAAGATGACCAAAGATAATGTCCAAAAAGTAGCTAAGCAGATTGAAAAACAAGTTGAAGTTATTAGAGTTTTTTATCACACTGATAATGAAACAATTTTTCAAGAATCAGCTCTTTATAAAATGAAATCATCATCTCTTTTTGAAGAAAGACATATTCAGAATATTATTAAAGAATCTAACGCAAGAATTGTAACTGTTAATCCTGACTTTTTTGTTATAGAAAAAACTGGTTTTAGAGATGATACAGAAAAACTTTATAAAGATTTAGAAGAGTTCGGTCTTCTTCAATTTACTAGATCTGGAAGAATTGCAGTTTCAAAAGAAAAAATGGGTATATCAGAAATTTTGAATACTTTTAAAAATCAAAAATAAAAACAATGAAAAATTATTTTAATAGCTTATCATTTAGAGAAAAATTAATGCAGCTAGGTAGATGTAGATTTATGGATTCTGAAGAATTTGCAGATGGAGTGGAATTTCTAAAAGATAAAAAAATTGCAATTGTTGGTTGTGGAGCCCAAGGTTTACATCAAGGGTTAAATATGAGAGATTCTGGTCTTGATATTTCATTCGTATTAAGACAGTCATCAATAGATTCTAAAAGACAATCATTTTTAAATGCATCATCAAATGGTTTTACAGTGGGTAATTTTGATGAAATAATTCCAAACTCAGACTTAGTTATTAATTTAACTCCTGATAAAAATCATACTCCTGTAGTTGAACAGCTAATGCCGTTAATGAAAAAAAATTCAATTTTATCTTATTCTCATGGTTTTAATATTGTTGAGGAGGGAGTTAAAGTTAGACCAGACATAACAGTAATCATGGTTGCTCCTAAATCTCCTGGATCTGAGGTAAGAGAAGAATACTTAAGAGGTTTTGGTGTTCCAACTTTAATTGCAGTTCATCCAGAAAATGATATTAACAATATAGGTTTTGATTCTGCAAAAGCTTACGCAGTGTCTCTAGGATCTCATACTGCAGGTGTTCTTGAATCTTCTTTTGTTGCGGAAGTAAAATCTGACTTAATGGGAGAACAAACAATTCTATGTGGGATGCTTCAGACAGGCTCAATACTTTCTTTTAATAGAATGATTGAGTTAGGAGTAGATCCAGCATTTGCATCTAAACTTATTCAACATGGATGGGAGACTATTACGGAATCACTTAAACACGGGGGAATTACTAATATGATGGATAGGTTATCGAATCCAGCAAAAATAAAAGCATATGAGTTGTCTGAAGAATTAAAATCTATTTTGTCACCATTATTTGTAAAACATATGGACGATATTCTGTCAGGTAACTTTTCAGATACTATGATGAAAGACTGGGCTAATGATGATAAAGAACTTCTAAATTGGAGAGAGAAAACTAGTCAAACTGCTTTTGAAAAAACTACTCCAACTAACGAAGAAATTTCAGAACAAGATTATTTTGATAATGGAATCTTAATGATTGCTTTTGTAAAAGCAGGAGTTGAGCTGGCATTTGAAACAATGGTCGAAGCTGGAATTAAGGAAGAATCTGCTTACTATGAATCTCTTCATGAACTTCCTTTAATTGCTAATTTAATATCTCGAAAAAAACTATATGAAATGAATAGCATCATTTCTGATACTGCAGAATATGGCTGTTATTTATTTAATAATGAAGCAATTAATCTATTATCAAGTTTCTTTAAAAATATTGATAATGATGTGATAGGGTCTGATGCCTTTTCTAAAAAATCTAACTCAGTTGATAATAAAAAATTAATTGAAATCAATGATACTATAAGATTCCATTCTATTGAAATTATAGGTGATGAATTAAGGCAGCATATGACTTCAATGAAAAAAGCATTATGACAAATGCAACTACCTAATTTAAATGGTGTCAGAAGCGCATCGGATAATCTAAAAGATATATCCATAGTTACTCCGTTAGAATTGAATGAGAGACTATCTAATAAATTTAACTCTAGAGTTTTTTTTAAAAGAGAAGATGTTCAAAAAGTTAGATCTTTCAAAATAAGAGGTGCGTATAATAAAATAAAATCACTGAATTTAAAAAACACATTAGACAAGCAAATTATTTGTGCAAGCGCAGGTAATCATGCTCAAGGTTTTGCATATTCTTGTAAAAAACTTAAAATTTTTGGAACTGTTTATATGCCTGAAACTACTCCAAAACAAAAAGTAGATAGAGTTAAAATGTTTGGTGGAGATTTTATTAAGATTGTATTATTTGGTGATAATTTTGATGACGCACAAAAAGAAGCTCAAAAACAGATTAATGATAATACAATTTTCATTCATCCTTTTGATGATATTACTGTTATTGAAGGTCAAGGTACTATTGCTTTAGAGATTTTAGATCAAATTGATAAACATTTTGATTACCTAATTATTCCTATTGGAGGTGGTGGTTTGATTTCTGGAATTATAACTGTTTTTAATAAGTTATCACCTAAAACTAAAATAATTGGAGTAGAAGCAGAAGGCGCTCCTGCTATGTTTAAATCACTTGAACAAAAAAAAATAATTGAACTCAATAAAATAGATAATTTTGTTGATGGTGTATCTATAAAAAAAATTGGAAAAATACCTTTTGAAATTTGTAAAGCACACTTAGATGATTTGCTAGTTATACCTGAAGGTAAAATTTGTCAAACTATTCTAGACTTATATAATAAAGATGGAATTGTTGTTGAGCCTGCAGGAGCAATTGGTATATCAGCTTTTGAAATCTATCATGAAAAATTTGCTAATAAAAATGTAGGTATTTTAATTTGTGGGGGTAATAATGATATAATCAGAATGTCAGAAATCAAAGAAAGAGCTTTACTTTTTTCAAAATTAAAACACTACTTTATTGTCAGATTTCCACAAAGATCAGGTTCCTTAAAGGAATTTGTAAATAATGTTCTTGGAGAAAATGATGATATTACTTTCTTTGAATATGTAAAGAAGAATAATAGAGAATACACTTCTGCTGTAGTTGGAATAGAGTTAAAGTTTTCTAAAGATTTAGATCACTTGATAAAAAAAATGAAAGAAAATGGTTTCTTTGGAGAGTATTTAAATGATAAACCGGAAACACTCCGATTTTTAATATAAATTATAAGTTTATGACAAATTATAAAATAGATGAATTACACTGCAGGGAGTACCTTGTAGATGGTGAAATAAAGAAATGGAATGGTGAGACATCTGAAGTCTTCTCAACTATCGATTCTAATCCTGATACTCCTTATTCCCGAACTTTACTTGGGTCAATTCCAGATATGGATTCAGAGTCTGCTTTGGAAGCTCTAGAATCTGCAAAAAATGCTTTTGGTCGTGGACAAGGTAAATGGCCTACTATGAAAGTTAGAGATAGGCTTAAGTGTATGAAAAGATTTGCTGATAAAATGACTGATCACAGAGATCAAATTGTTAATCTCTTAATGTGGGAGATTGGAAAAAATAAAAATGACTCAGAAAAAGAATTTGATCGTACAGTAAAGTATATCTATGATACAATTGATGAGTATAAAAATATAGACAGATCATCTTCAAGGTTTGAAAAAGATTCTGGAATTAATGCTCATATCAGAAGAGGTCCATTAGGTGTAGTCTTGTGTCTAGGTCCATACAATTATCCACTAAATGAAACTTTCTGTCTTTTGATACCTGCTATTTTGATGGGAAATACTACAATATTTAAACCTGCCAAACATGGTGTTCTTCTAATCTCACCGCTTCTTAAGGCGTTTAAAGAATGTTTTCCTCCTGGAGTTGTTAATATATTATTTGGTAGAGGTAGAAAAATTTGTCCTCCAATAATGCAAACAGGTTATGTAGATGTTTTAGCGTTAATTGGTCATAGTTCCTCTGCTGTTGCACTACAAGATCAACATCCCAATAAGAATAGGTTAAGATTAGTTTTAGGATTAGAAGCTAAAAATCCTGCAATTATATTGCCTGATGCTGACATGGATTTAACTATTCAAGAATGTATTTCAGGATCTCTTTCTTACAATGGACAAAGGTGTACAGCTTTGAAAGTGCTTTATGTTCACGAATCAATTACTGAAGAGTTTAATAAAAGATTTTCAGAGGCTGTTGACAATTTAAAATTTGGGATGCCTTGGGATAAAGATGCTTTTCTTACTCCTCTTCCTGAACCATCTAAACCACAGTATATTAAAGGCTTAATTGAAGATGCTACTTCTAAAGGTGCTTCAGTTATCAATAAAAAAGGAGGTGAATTATCAAATAACTATTGCTATCCTGCTGTGTTGTTCCCAGTTGATAATTCTATGAAAGTATTTGAAGAAGAACAATTTGGCCCTGTAGTTCCTATTATTCCCTTCAAAAATATAGATAAGCCATTGGATGATATGGCAAATTCTGAATATGGACAACAAGTAAGTCTTTTTGGAAGTGATACAAAAAAAATAGGTCCATTGATTGATACACTCGCTAACCTAGTTTGTAGGGTAAACCTTAATAGTTCTTGTCAAAGAGGTCCAGATATTTATCCTTTTACTGGTAGGAAAAATTCTGCTGTAAGTACATTAAGTGTTCATGATGCATTAAGGGCTTTCTCTATACGAACATTTGTAGCCTCTAAGGATAATGTTCATAATAATAGAATATTGAAAAAATTATTAGATTCTAATGACTCTAATTTTATTTCAACAGATTATATTCTTTAATTCTGTTGAATATAATCTACTATATAATCTCCAACTTGATCAGTTGAATAAGATTTCTGATTTTTACTTAAATCAGGTGTAGTATATCCATTAACAAGTGAATTTTCAACTGCCTTATTTATAAGTTTTACCTCATCTTTAAGATTAAAAGTATAATCTAACATCATAGAAAGTGATAGAATTGAAGCTAGTGGATTTGCTATTTTTTTACCTGTTGCTTCAGGATAAGAACCATGTATTGGTTCATATAAAGCATTATCTAATCCTACAGAAGCTGAAGGCATCAATCCAATTGAACCAGAAATTACTGATGCCTCATCAGTCAAAATATCTCCAAATAGATTTGATGTTATCAATACATCGTATGAGCTAGGCCATTGAATTAATCTCATTGCTACAGCATCAACAAATTCATATGAAACTTTAACATTAGGATAATCTTTCTCCATACTTTGAACAGTCTCTCTCCAAAGCCTAGAGGTCTCAAGTATGTTGGCTTTATCAACACAACAGAGTTTCTTTGATCTTTTTTCAGCATATTCAAATCCCATTTTAGCAATTCTAACAATTTCATCTCTTGAATATTGACATGTATCAAATGCAAAATTATCATCATTTTTCCTACCTCTTTCACCAAAATAAATTCCACCAGTTAGCTCCCTAACAAAAAGTATATCAGTTCCAGCTATCCTATCTTCCTTAATAGGTGACATTTCTAAAAGTGAATCGAAAACTTTGGTAGGTCTCAAATTTGCATAAAGTCCTAATTTTTTTCTTAATTTAAGTAGACCCTGTTCAGGTCTTATTTTTGCTTTAGGATCATTATCATATTTAGGATCACCAATAGCTCCAAATAAAATTGCATCTGATTCAGAGCATAATTTATGTGTTTCATCAGGATAAGGATCATTGTATTGATCTATAGCTATAGCTCCAACTAGTCCAGTGTTCATTTCAATATCATGATTAAATTTTTTAGCAATGCAATTAAGAACTTTGATTGATTCATTTGTAACCTCTGGTCCAATTCCATCACCAGGGAGTATAGCTATTTTTAATTTCATATTTTTTAAGTGTTTAACATTTTTTCAGTTGCCTTAATAGCAGCAACTGTTTGATCCGTATCTAGTCCTCTTGTTTTATATTTTTTTACACCAGTATCCCATGTAATAGTAGTTTCACAAAATGCATCAGAGTCACTCCCTGGAGGAATTCTTACAGCATAATCTATTAATTTTGGAAGCTCTTTTCTTTGATTAGAATATATTTTTTTGAGAGCATTCATAAACGCATCAAATTGACCATCTCCAGAGCAACTTTCTTGAAATAATTTATCATTTATTATTAAAGACAAAGATGCAGAAGGTCTAAGTGTTTTGGCATGAGTTAAAACATAAGACTCAATTATTATATTTTTCTTCTTTGTAGGGTAATCTAGAACATCACTAATTATATATGGTAGATCTTCAATTGTGACCTTTTCTTTTTTATCTCCTAGTTCAATAACTTTAGAGGTAATAATTCCTAATTCTTCATCATTTAGTTTAATACCTAACTCATCTAAATTTTTCTTAATGTTTGCTTTTCCTGATGTTTTACCAAGAGCATATTTTCTTTTTCTTCCAAATCTGCTAGGATATAAGTTATTGTAGTAAAGGTTCTTTTTATTATCTCCATCAGCATGAACTCCAGCAGTTTGAGTAAAAACATTTTCTCCGACTATTGGTTTATTAGAAGAAACTGTTTGACCAGAAAAAGTAGAAACCAGTTTACTAGCTTTAAATAAATTTTTCTCATCTACATTAATATTAATATTTGGTAAAAAGTCTTTAATAGCTGCTACTGCACTAGAAAGAGGAGTGTTTCCAGCTCTTTCACCCATCCCATTTATAGTTAAGTGTAATCCATTACAACCTGCTCTAATTGCTTCCATTGAATTACCAACACTAAGATCATAGTCATTATGTCCATGAAAATCAATATGAAAATTAGGAAACTTTGACTTTACTTCTTTAATAAATTCATAAGTTTCGGTATGAGTTAATATGCCAAGTGTATCAGGTAGTAGTATTCTCTTTATTTTCTGCTCATACAAGAATTCTAAAAATTCAAATACGTACTCTTTACTATTTTTCATACCATTACTCCAATCCTCTAAGTAAATATTAGTTTCAATTGAATATTTTTCAGCATTTTGAATAGTTTTGAGAATATCATCAAAGTGTTGTCTTGGTGTTTTTTTTAATTGATGTTTTAGATGATTTAGAGACCCTTTGGTAAGTAAATTTTGAACTTTACATCCAGATTCTATTAACCATTCTATTGATTTGTTATTATCAATAAAAGTTAAAACTTCAATTTTTTGAAGATGATTATTTTCTTTTGCCCAAGTTGTTATTCCTTTAACTGAGTCAAGCTCACCATCAGAAACTCTTGCAGATGCTACTTCAATTCTATCAATTTTTAATTCTTCTAATAATAGTTTAGCAATTGTAAGCTTTTCGTTTGGGGAATAAGATACTCCAGATGTTTGTTCACCATCTCTTAAAGTTGTATCCATTATTTCTATTAAGCGAGGCATTAAAAGATAAATTTATTGGCAAATTTAGAAATATCCTCCTTTTTGTTTAATAAATAATCAATATCATCAAACCCATTAGACATATTACCTTTTTTATAAAGGCTAATTTTAAATATTTCTTTTTTATTCAACTCTTTAATTATAAACTCCTGGTTTTCAAGATTTACTTCAAATAGACTTTCTGAGTCTTTATCTATTTGAGAAAAAACCTCCAATAAAAAAGATTCAGAGACTTGAATTGGAAGAACACCAATATTAAGACAATTATTTTTGAATATATCAGCAAAAAAACTTGACACTACTGCTCTAAAACCATAATCATATATAGCCCAAACTGCATGTTCTCTAGATGATCCACACCCAAAATTCTTACCAGCAACTAATATTTTACCTTTATAATCATGATTATTTAGAGGAAATGAGTCAATAGCTGTGCCATCAGAATTATATCTCCAATCTCTAAATAGATTATCTCCAAAGCCTTTTCTTTCAGTCGCTTTTAGAAATCTTGCTGGGATTATTTGATCTGTGTCAACATTATCTATGTTCAATGGGACTCCAGTACTTTTTAGTATTTCAAATTTATCGTAAGCCATATTAAATAATTTCTCTTGGGTCTGTAATTTTTCCTGTTATGGCAGTAGCTGCAGCAACTAGAGGGCTAGCTAGAAGAGTTCTGGCACCAGGACCTTGTCTACCCTCAAAATTTCTATTAGTTGTGCTGACTGCGTATTTTCCCTTAGGAATTTTGTCATCATTCATTGCTAAACAAGCAGAACATCCTGGTTCTCTTAATTTAAAACCAGAATCAGTTAAAATATCTAACAAACCCTCATCTTTTATACTTTTAAGTACTTTATGAGAGCCTGGTACAAGCCAAGCATCTACACTATCAGATTTTCTTTTACCCTTAATTAAACTTGCAAAAACTCTAAAATCTTCAATTCTTCCATTTGTACAGCTTCCTAAAAACACATAATCAATTTTTTTACCAATCATCTGATCCCCTTCATTAAAATCCATGTAGTCTAGAGCTTTTTTGTAAGAAGTTTTTGAATCTGAAGTCTCTGAAGAAGGAATAGATTTAGAAATAGGTATTGCCATTCCGGGATTAGTACCATAAGTAATCATAGACTCAATATCTTTTCCCTTAAAATTATATTCTTTATCAAAAACAGCTCCTTCATCAGTCTTTAATGAGGACCAATAATTTAGAGCCTTTTCCCATTCTTGTTTTTTAGGAGCATATTCTTTGCCTTTTATATATTCATATGTCTTATTATCTGGAGCAATCATTCCACCTCTAGCTCCCATTTCTATACTTAAATTACAAACAGTCATTCTTCCTTCCATGCTCATTTCTTTGAAAACTTTACCAGAGTATTCAACAAAATAACCAGTAGCTCCTGAAGAAGATAATTTTGATATTATAAATAAAGCAACATCTTTGGGTGTTACGAAGTCATTAAGTTCCCCATCCACATTAATTCTCATCTTTTTTGGTTTTTGTTGCATTATAGATTGACAAGCTAGAACCATTTCTACTTCTGATGTGCCAATCCCAAATGCAATTGCACCAAATGCCCCATGTGTAGAAGTGTGAGAATCACCACAAACAATTGTAAGTCCAGGCTGAGTAATTCCATTTTCAGGACCAATGACATGAACAATACCATTTTTTTTATGTCCTAATCCCCAAAAGTCTATACCATGATCATTACAGTTATTCTCTAGCGTCTTTACCTGTAATGCAGATAATTCGTCTTTAATTGGTAAATGTTGATTTAGTGTAGGGGTATTGTGATCAGCAGTTGCAAATGTTCTTTCAGGGTACATTACTTTAAGTCCTCTGTTTTTTAGCCCTACAAATGCAACAGGACTAGTAACTTCATGAATAAAATGCCTGTCAATAAATAAAACGTCAGGTCCATCTTTAATTCTCTCAATTACATGAGAGTCCCATACTTTGTCAAAAAGTGTATTAGCCATATTTAATATTTTGATTTTTTAGCATAATCGGAAAATCAGATTCAGTTACTTCTTTCTTTTTATCAGCTACAATTAAAAACTCATTATATACTTCATCAAGCTCTTTCTTGCTCAAGTTTACTCCAAACTCCTTCATTCTAAATGCTAATGCAGCTCTTCCGCTTCTGGCAGTCAAAACTATAGAAGATTTATCAACTCCAACATCATAAGGATCAATTATTTCATAAGTTTCTCTTTTTTTAATTACTCCATCCTGATGAATTCCCGAGCTGTGAGCAAAAGCATTAGAACCAACAATTGCTTTGTTTGGCTGAACGGGCATTCCCATTAAGTCAGAAACTTTTTGACTTGTATCATTGAGAAGTTTTGAGTTAATGTTAGTGTAAAGACCTAGATCAGAATGTTGTTTTAATATCATAACAACTTCTTCCAGTGATGTGTTACCTGCTCTTTCTCCTATACCATTAATGGTACATTCAATTTGTCTAGCCCCATTAATTACACCGTAAATAGAATTTGCTGTAGCAAGCCCCAAGTCATTGTGACAATGACAAGAAATGGTAACATTTTCAATACCATTAACATTATTAATTAGAAATTTTATTTTATCACCATACTCTTCAGGCAAACAATAGCCTGTTGTATCAGGAATGTTTAAAACTGTAGCTCCTGACTTTATAACTTCTTCACATACTTTAGCAAGAAACTCATTATCAGTTCTACCAGCATCCTCAGCATAAAATTCAATATCATGAACATATTTTTTAGCATGAGAAACCGATTTTTTAGCCAACTCAATAATAGATTCCTTGTTAGAATTAAATTTATGTTTAATATGAATCTCAGATGTTCCTATTCCAGTATGAATCCTTGGTTTTTTTGCATCTTTTAATGATTCAGCTGCAACATCAATATCTCTTTCATTTGCTCTGCTAAGAGCACAGACTGATGCATTTTTGACAATTTTTGAAATCTCTGCAACTGATTTAAAATCTCCTGGACTTGAGATTGGGAATCCAGCTTCTATAATATCTGCTCCAAGAATATCAATTCTTTCAGCTAGTATTAATTTACTTTTAGTATCAAGTTTACAACCAGGTACTTGTTCTCCATCTCTTAGGGTGGTGTCAAATATTTGGACTTGATTTTTCATTATTGTCTAAATTATTACTTATATGGTGATACTTAAAAAAAAGTATATTAATTTTACAATACCCGATATGTATATTATTGTCATAAACACTTGTAAATAAACATATTAATAATAAAATTTATACAATGACTAATGAGTTAAAAGATAATCTATTTGTTTTAATTAAATCTCTTACTAAATCAGAGAAGAGACAATTTAAACTTTATGTAGGTAGAATGGAATCAAATGAAGATTCGAAGTTTTTAAAATTATTTAATCAGCTTGATAAAATGAATATTTATAAAGAAGATCTTATAATTCAAAAAAAGTTTGTTTCTAAAGTTCAACTTTCAAATTTAAAAGCCCATCTATATAAACAGATTCTAATTAGTTTAAGATTGAATCCACAAAACAAAAATGTAAAACTACATATTAGGAGTCAAATTGATTTTGCTACAATTTTATATCAAAAAGGTTTATATAAACAAAGTTTAAAAATATTAGATAAAGCAAAATCATTTGCATTAAAATATGATGAAAACACATCTGCATATGAAATTGTTGAGTTTGAAAAATTAATTGAATCTCTATATGTAACAAGGAGCTTAAGTAATAGAACAAACGAGCTTGTTTCTCAGACAAATCATTTAAAGGAACAAAATGATATAAATAGTAGTCTATCAAATATCTCCCTTCAGCTTTATGAAAAACTTATTAAGGCAGGTTATGCTAAAAGTGATATTGAATCCAATGAAATTCAAAATTTTTTCAGTCAAAAAATTCAAAATTTTAAAGTTGAATCACTAGGGTTTCGTGAGAAACTTATTTATTTCCAAATATGGGTTTGGTATAGCTTATTGGTCCAAGATTTTCTTTCAAGCTATAAGTATGCTTCAAAGTGGATTGATACATTTAATAAAAATCCTGAGATGATTAAAATTCATCCTGTTTTTTATCTTAAAGGTTATAATTTTTTATTGGAGGCTTTAGCTTTAATTAAACATCCCACAGAATTTAAAAATCGTTTAAGTGATTTAATTAATTCTGTTGAAAGCAGCTCATTTCCAATAAATCAAAATTTAAATGCTTTAATTTTTTTGTATAAGTATAATAATCTATTTAATCTTCATGTTCTAGAAGGCAATTTTAGAGATTCAATTAAGATTGTTCCTGAGGTATTAGATGGTATAGAAACTAATAAAAATTTTATTGATCATCATCATATAATGCTTCTCTATTATAAAATTGCTTGTATGTACTTTACAGTTGATGATTTTGATAATTGTATAAAATATCTGAGTAAGATTATGAAAAACAAAAACATCAAAATGAGGGAAGATCTTCAGTGTTTTACAAGAGTACTTAATCTTATTGCTCATTGGGAGGCTGGAATAGATTTTAATCTTGATAAAATTATTAAGGATACATATAATTATCTTGACAAAATGAATGATTTACATGAGGTTCAAAAAACAATTTTAAAATATTTAAAAGGTTTAGAGAATATCTATCCAGGAGAAATAAAGGGATTCTTAAGAAATCTTTATAATGAGCTTAAAGTATATGAAAATGATCCATATGAAAAAAGAGCTTTCCTATATTTAGATATAATTTCATGGCTTGAAAGTAAAATTAGTAGTAAGCCAGTTCAAGATATTATTAAGGAAAAATCACTAATTATAAACAGGAAAGTTAAGTAGACCATAAACCTGTTGCAGGTGGATTGGCTGTAATTTTAATTTTTTCCTTTGAAACAGGGTGAATAAATTCTATTTCTCGTGAATGCAAGTATATACCACCATCTTTATTTGATCTTTTAGATCCATATTTTAAATCGCCTAGAATAGGATAGCCTATATTAGAAAAATTACATCTAATTTGATGATGTCTTCCTGTAATAAGTTCTACTTGAACTTTACAGTATTTTTCAAGAGTTTGAATTTTTTTATATGTTAAAGATCCAAATTTTGACTTATCCTTTTCGTTAGTTGAAAAAAAGGATTTATTTTTTTTGCTATTTTTTGTGAACCACCCTTCAAGTTTCCCTTCTTTAGATTCAAACTTATTAGAAATTATTAGCCAATATATTTTTCTAATCTCTCTATTCTTTAATATTTCATTCATTCTTGATAGAGCCTTACTTGTTTTTGCAAAGATTACAATTCCTGATGTCGGTCTATCTATTCTATTTACAAGACCAAGAAACACATTGCCTTTCTTGTCATATTTATTCTTTATATATTTCCTTATAATTTCTAGTAATGGAATATCACCAGTTTTATCACCTTGAACAAGAAGGCCGCAGGGCTTATTTACAATAATCAAATGATTGTCTTCAAATAATATATTTGAATCTAGAAATGTCAATTTAATATTGTTCTTCTTTATTAGGAAAGCTACCGCTTTTAATATCAGAAGAATATTTTTTGACTGCCTCACTAACTAGAGAATCTAGGTCAAGGTATCTTCTTAAAAATCTAGGACTAAAATCTTTATTCATGCCAAGCATATCATGAGACACAAGTACCTGTCCATCAACGTCTGAACCTGCACCAATTCCAATTATAGGTAGTTTTAGGTTTGATGCTACTTTTTTGGCTAATACATTTGGTATTTTTTCAAGTACTATAGAGAAACATCCAATTTTTTGTAACATTTTAGAGTCATCTATTAGTGTATTAGCTTCATCATCATCCTTAGCTCTTACTGTATATGTTCCAAATTTATATATAGATTGAGGAGTTAATCCTAAATGACCCATAACAGGAATTCCAGCCTGAATTATTCGTTCAATAGATTCTTTAGCTAAATGACCTCCTTCAAGTTTTACAGCATGTGCTCCTGATTCTTTCATTATTCTAATAGCAGACTTTAATGCTTCTTTTGAGTCAGCTTGATATGTTCCAAATGGAAGATCTACTACTACTAAAGCTCTTTTTACAGCTCTTACAACAGAACTAGCATGATAGATCATTTGGTCTAAAGTTATGGGTAATGTTGTTTCATGTCCTGCCATTACATTAGAAGCAGAATCCCCAACTAAAATTACATCTATACCAGCTTCATCAATTATTTTGGCAAAACTAAAATCATATGCAGTAAGCATTGAGATTTTCTCACCTTCATTCTTCATTTGTTCAAGCACCTTTACTGTAACTCTGCTTGTATTAGAATTGTTAGTCATCATTAATTTTTAACAAAAATAGTGTAAATAAAGTTATAATAAGATGACATAATGTCACTTAAATTAAATTGGCATAATGGTTGTCATTATTAAGTAAAAATAAATTATGAGTAAAATTATTGGAATAGATTTAGGAACAACTAATTCATGTGTATCTGTTATGGAGGGTAGTGAACCAGTTGTTATTCCTAATGCTGAAGGAAAAAGAACTACACCATCTGTAATTGCTTTTGTTGAGGATGGGGAGATCAAAGTAGGAGATCCTGCTAAAAGACAGGCCGTTACTAATCCTGAAAAAACAATTGCTTCCGTAAAAAGATTTATGGGTAATAAGTATACTGAATCATCAAATGATGTAAAAACTGTTGCTTACAAAGTTGTTAAGGGTGATAATGATACGCCTAGAGTAGATATTGATGGAAGATTATATTCACCACAAGAGTTATCTGCCATGGTGCTTCAGAAAATGAAAAAAACTGCAGAAGATTATCTTGGTCAAACTGTAACAGAAGCTGTAGTTACTGTCCCGGCATATTTTAATGATTCTCAGAGACAAGCCACCAAGGAGGCATGTGAAATTTCAGGATTGAAAGTTCAAAGGATAATAAATGAACCTACTGCTGCTGCTTTAGCATATGGAATGGATAAAGGGGGGACAGATAAAAAGATAGCTGTTTATGATCTTGGAGGAGGTACATTTGATATATCAATTTTGGAATTGGGTGATGGAGTTTTTGAGGTATTATCAACAAATGGAGACACTCACTTAGGTGGGGATGATTTTGATCAAGTAATTATAGACTTTTTAGCAGAAGAATTTAAAAATAATGAACAAATTGATTTAAGAGAAGATTCTATGGCTCTTCAAAGATTAAAAGAAGCTGCTGAAAAAGCTAAAATAGAACTCTCTTCGTCAGCTCAGACTGAGATTAATTTACCATATGTAACGGCCACTTCTTCTGGACCTAAGCATCTTGTAACTACTTTGACTAGAGCTAAGTTTGAACAATTATCCGATACACTTGTCAAAAGATCTATGGAGCCTGTTAAAAAAGCACTCAAAGATGCTGGTCTAACTAAAAAAGACATTGATGAAGTAATTTTAGTTGGAGGATCAACGAGAATCCCTATTATTCAAAATGAAGTTGAAGCATTATTTGGAAAAAAACCATCTAAAGGAGTTAATCCTGACGAAGTTGTTGCTGTTGGAGCTGCAATTCAAGGTGGGGTTCTTTCTGGAGATGTAGAGGATGTTCTTCTTCTTGATGTAACACCCTTATCATTAGGTATCGAAACTATGGGTAATGTTATGACTAAGCTTATAGAGTCAAACACGACTATTCCATCAAAAAAATCTCAAGTTTTTTCTACTGCCGCAGATAATCAACCTTCTGTAGAAATTCATGTTTTACAGGGAGAGAGACCAATGGCAAAAGATAATAAAACAATTGGAAGATTCCATTTAGATGGTATTCCTCCAGCTCAAAGAGGTACCCCTCAAATTGAGGTTACATTTGATATTGATGCAAATGGAATCATTAATGTAAGTGCATTAGATAAAGCAACTAATAAATCACAAGATATTAGGATTGAAGCTTCTTCTGGTCTAACTGAGGAGGAAATTGAAAAAATGAAAAAAGAAGCAGAAGCTAATGCTGATGCTGATCAAAAAGCAAAAGAAGAAGTTGATAAACTAAATAGTGCTGACCAGATGATATTTCAAACTGAAAAACAACTTAAAGATTTTGGAGATAAATTATCTGATGACAAAAAGAAACCAATTGAATCAGCATTAGAAGATTTAAAAAAAGCTCATGAATCTAAAGATCTTGAGAAGATTGATGAGACTTTAAATACAATTAATGAAGCATGGAAAAATGCTTCAGAAGAAATGTATAAAGCCCAAGCTGAAGGTGAAGCCAAACCAGAAGGTGCTGAACAAACTACTTCTGATAATGATTCTAAAGGTGACGATGTTCAGGATGTTGATTTTGAAGAAGTAAAAGAAGATTAAATGTTTAATAAAAACTTCAAGGAATCCATCCTTAATGAAGCTAATGATCGTTGTAAAGGAACTTTAGTCTCAACCCTTGGAATCATCTTTACGGATGTTGGCGAACACTTTTTAGAGGCAAAAATGAAAGTAACTCCAAATCTTCATCAGCCAGCTGGTGTTCTTCATGGAGGAGCTACAGCTGCTCTAGCTGAAACTGTAGGAAGTTCAGCTGCCGCAATTTTTTCAATGAAAAAAAATCAAATGCTTAGGGGAGTTGAACTGTCTATTAATCATGTCAGAGGAATAAGTGAAGGCTATGTCTATGCAAGGGCTGTCCCTGTTCATATGGGAAGGACGATGCAGTTATGGAAAATAACTATTATTGATGAAGATAATAGAGATATTTCTTTTGCAAAGCTTACTACACTTACTATTGATAAATAATTCATAAAAAAATTTTTATTTAAGAAACTCAGGATGTAAATTTGAGCATTCTAAAAAAAATATATGAAAAGTGTTATTATTTGTGATATGGAGGGTTTAATTACAAACCTTAACGACGGAGCTGTTAATATGTTTGGTCATAACTCTAAAGATATTGTTGGTATTAAAAGAGTATCAATCTTTTCTCCAGGTGAAATTGTTTTACAAAATGTATTAGGTTGGTTAAAAGATGCCAATGAAACCGGTGAACATGTAACCAAAACAAATTTTGTAAGAAAGGATGGGTCAACCTTCAATGCAAAAATTAAGATTACACCAAATTTTGGTGATGGAAAAAATAATCCGCAGACTGGTTATTGTGGTATAACCGAGGAAATCAAAGAGGATGTAAATATTAAAATTAACTGGGGTACAAAAATTATAAAAGGAGTTGCAATAACTAGAGTCGGTTTTGCATCGGCATCATTATTTCCTGTTTTTGCTATTGGATGTTATTATGCAGGAATTGGAGATAGTTTGTTTAGCCCTATGTCTTTGACATTAACAACTTTCGGTATACTTTTCTTTCATTTATTCTCTAACCTATATAACGACTATTTTGATGTTACTCATGGAACTGATGAAGCTAATACTGAGTATTTTAATGCTGGTATGAATTCTTCTATGCTCAAAGGTGCACAATTATCAGGTGGAAGTAGGGCAGTTGAACTCGGATTAATAACACTTAATGGAACTAAGAGTCTAGCTAATATTATGTTTGTTCTAGGTCTTTTTACAGCTGCAGGAATTTTATTCACTAGTTATATAAATACTGGATCAACGATTAATGCTTATCATTCATCTATAATTGCATTAATAGGTGTTTTAATTGGATATTTTTACACAGCTAAACCGATTAGACTTTCTTCTAGGTATGGTCTTGGAGAAGTTTCAATATTTTTAGCTTTTGGACCTTTACTCACACTAGGTACAGGTTATGCAATTTCAATGGAGACTATCATCCCTTATTCAAATGAATTTTACAATCTATTACTTTTAGGAGTTCCAATAGGTATTTTAACTACGAACATTTTATTTATCAATCAATTTCCAGATTATACTTCTGATAAGAAAGTTGGTAAAAACCATTTAGTAGTTCTACTTGGAAAAAAAGCTTCAAGATGGGTTTATGCATTAAATTTAGCTTTAGCAGTAGGTTCATTGTATTTTATTTCTGAAAATATAATAAATGATACACAAGCCATGTTATTCATGTACTTACTTATTCCTATAACAATGTTCTATTCTTTCTATTTGATTTCAGGATTATTTAAATATTATAAAAGTAGAGATCTTATTAAATACAATATTCACACGATATATTTTCACATGATCTTTTCATTTATTTATATGATAATTTTAGCTAACTTTCAATAATGTTTTTATTTGATAAATCATATAGATTAAAGAATTTTGGATACTATATACTAGGTTCTTTTATTCTCATTTTTTTCAGTTTTATTGGACAGCTTCCAATGATACCATTCTTACCAACTGAGTTACCAAGTCCAGATGCTAACCCTATGGATCTTTTTAAATCTATACCCTCAAATCTTAGACTTTTTCTTTTACTGCTAAGTTTTGTAGCAGTTGTTCCTGGTATTTGGTTAGTTGTAAAGAAACTTCATGATCTTCCTTTAATGTCAATTTTATCAAGTAGAAAAAAAATTGATCTTGAAAGAGTTATGTATTCATTTATGCTATGGGGTTCTATAGTTTCTGCATTTGTTTTCATAGAGTATTCTTTAAGTCCTGAAAACTATGAAATAAACTTTAAGCTTAAGGAATTTTTAATTTTAGCTGTAATAGCAATTTTATTTATACCAATTCAAACCAGTGTAGAAGAAGTCGTATTTAGAGGTTATTTAATGCAAGGTTTTGGCCATTGGTTAAACAGTAGGTTTATGGCTTTATTTCTTACTTCAATTGTTTTTGGCTCTCTCCATCTAGCTAACCCTGAAATAACAGCGCTTGGTTATGAATTTATTTTTCTTTACATATCTGTTGGATTTTTACTAGGTATAATGACTTTAATGGATGACGGTCTTGAACTTGCTATAGGATTCCATGCAGCTAATAATTTAATCGCTGCTCTTCTTGTAACAGCCGATTGGACTGTTTTCCAAACTGAATCTATTTTGATCAATATTGCTGAACCTAGCCTTGGAATAACTGACTGGATTGCTCCTCTTATTATATACCCTATTATTCTTGCAGTTTTTGCTAGAAAATATTCATGGAGTAATTGGAAAGAGAAACTGTTTTCAAAAGTTAGATAACATCAATTCCATCTTTATATCACTTCTTTTATAAGGAGCTTTTCCTTTTGATTTTATTTCTTTAAATCCAAATTTATTATACAAATGGATTGAATTTTCAAGGACCTTGTTAGAATATAATATTACTGAATTATATTTTTTCTTTTTTGCGAATTCTATAGAAAAACTGAGTAGTTGATGACCAATACCTTTACCTCTTAGGTTTTTTTTAACTGCCATTTTATTTAACTCATACACTCCTTTTTCTCTAGTAATTAAAGCCATTGTTCCTACAACTTCTGAATTATAAATAGCAAAAAATATGTAGCCACCTTTATTGATTATCTCTTGTTTACAATTTTTGAGAACAATTTCATCATACTCTTCAACATAGAAATATTCATTTAGCCAATCATAATTGAGTTCATAGAAATAATTTGAATATTTATCGTGGAATGGAACTATTTCAACCTTCATTATTTGTCATTCTTTCTGGATTGACATACTTATTAAATTCATCTTCTGTTAAATAACCAAGCTTAATAGTTGCTTCTTTAAGTGTACTCTCTTCGATATAAGCTTTATTGGCTATTTCAGCAGCTTTGTAGTATCCTATTTTTGAATTTAATGCAGTTACTAGCATTAAAGAGTCATTTAAGAATTTTTGAATTTTTTTATTGTTTGGTTTTATACCCTCAATACAGTTTTCAGTAAAACTTAGTGAAGCATCACCTAATATTTTTGATGATTCAATAATATTAAAAGCAAAAAGAGGTTTAAAAACATTTAATTCAAAATGACCATTAGCTCCGGCAAAACTCACTGCTACATCATTTCCAATAATTTGAGCACAAACCATTGAAATTGCTTCACATTGCGTTGGATTAACTTTTCCAGGCATAATAGAGCTTCCTGGTTCATTAGTTGGAAGTATTAATTCACCTAATCCTGATCTAGGACCAGACCCCATCAATCTAATGTCATTTGATATTTTATAAACTGACGCTGCAACAGTCTTTAGAGCACCATGCATCTCGACTATACAATCATGTGATGCAATACCTTCAAATTTGTTTAAAGATTCTTTAAAGGACATTTCTGAGTTTTTAGAAATATATTCAACAATTTTTGATGAGTACCCTTTTGGTGTATTTAATCCAGTACCAACTGCAGTTCCTCCAATAGGAAGTTCACTTAAATGATCTAAAGCATTCTCAATTGTTTTAATTCCATGATCAACTTGTGAAACATAACCAGAGAACTCCTGACCAAGAGTAATTGGAGTTGCATCCATTAAATGTGTTCTTCCAATTTTAACAATTTTATTAAATTCTTTAGATTTTTTATTTAAACTATTTTTTAATTTTCTAAGATTTACAAGAGTATTCTCTGTAATTATTTTCATTGCAGCAATATTAATAGCTGTTGGGAATGTATCATTTGAAGACTGAGATAGATTAACATCATCGTTTGGTGATAATATTTTATCAGATTCACCTAGTTTCTTGCCTTCTAATAAATGAGCTCTATTAGAAATAACCTCATTTATATTCATATTTGTTTGCGTACCTGATCCAGTTTGCCATATAACTAGAGGAAACTGATCATTATGTTTATTTTCAAGTATTTCATCACAAACTTTTTGTATTAGATGTGATTTATTTTTTGATAATACTCCAAGATCTTCATTAGTTTGTGCTGCAGATTTTTTGAGTATTGCATATGCATGGATAATTTCAATAGGCATTGAAGATAAGTTGCCTATTTTAAAATTCTTCCTTGATCTTTCTGTTTGAGCTCCCCATAATGAGTCTTTGGGGACTTTAACTTCTCCTAATGTATCTTTTTCAATTCTATAGTTCATGGCCTTTGTAATTTACTTAAAAAAAATTACTTTTGTTAAGCAATTACAAATATATGGAGTTTCAACAATACCTCGGATTTTTAGCATTTTTAGCAATTTTCACTATGGGCTTTTGGCTTATGATTTTCTTAGCACTTGTTGCACCATATTGGGCTTCTTCTTATGTTTTTCAGAAACTTAAAAAATTTATAACTAGAAAATTGAAATCTTAGTTGAAGATAGGTCCTTCATCACCACCACCTTCACTAAAGTCCTGTTGATTATTTCTAGCTCTTTGCTTTCTTTTAGATTTATTTTCACTTATTCTATATGAAAAAGTTAGTATTAAAGATGGTTCTCTCCACTGACCTTCAGATTCAGATCTAAATGTGTCTCTGGTAGTTATTGATCTCCACTTCCCTGTGTTAAACAAGTCAGAATATCTAAGTGATATATTTCCTTTTTTATTAAGAATGCTTTTTTGAATAGCTGCAGTTGTGAATCCAAATGCTTTACTTTTAGAAAATGCATTTTCACTAGGACCTCTTAAAAATCCAAAGAATTGTAGGCTGTAATCTTTTGGAAGTCTAATAAACCCATTAAACCTTGCACTCCAATTTGTATCATCAGAATCAAAATTTTGATTTTCATAGCTACCTCTTATTTTTGTAGAATTTAAAGTAAAACTCCCATTAATTCTTACTGACCTAGAAGGTGTATATGTTATACTTAATTCAGAACCAAATCTTTTATTTGTAGATAAATTTATTGGATAGTATTCAAGAACAGGAACCTGAAGTACAGGGTTGTTTGTTCCACTATCTACTATCAAGTCAACTAAATCTCCTGTTTCTTGTTGAATTCTTTCAACATTTCCGTCAGATTGTCTGTAAAATAAAGCAGTATTAATTGTAATTTTTTTAAATCTTTTTAAGTAATCAACTTCGTATGCAGATGTAAATGTTGGATCTAAAAATGGATTACCTCTTCTGTATGATGTAATTGAGTTTCTTCTTGGAAATGGGTTTATATCCCATCCTCTAGGTCTTCTTACCCTTTTACTGTATCCTAAAGTTAGAGATTCTACATCTGAAATTTCATACGCAAGATTAACTGTTGGAAATAAGTCTGAGTATTTCTTTACCTCAAATTGATTTGTCGTTCTTTGATCAATTTCTTGTTTAGAAGCTTCATACCTCAGTCCTAATAGAATTGATACAGAATTAATTTTCTTCCCAAACTGAGTGTATAATGAATTAATGCTTTCAGTATACTTAAAAATATTAGATAATCCACGATCTGATTGATAAGTTCCACCATTTAAAAATGAAACATCAAAATCAGTTTCTCTGTCTAGGAACCTACCTCTATATCCAAATTCAAATTCAGTATTTTCGTCTATAGGATAAACGTAGTCTACTTGAGCCAAAAGTCTATTCTGAAAATCAATATTAGTAGTTCTTTCAAAAGAAGATTCTGAAACAAATGGAATTGTAGAGTAATCTTCAATTTTATCAATTGAGTTCTCATCATTCTCTTCATATGATACTTTGGCGCTTAATGTGTGACCATCTTTATCAAAATCTTTATAAAAGTCCAATGAATATTCAAAGGATTCTTCTAATTCTTCATCGTTTGCTACTCTCTCATTTGAGGATACAATATTGATATTAGTTATATCGTTAACTATATTTTTTGAGTAACTTAATTCATCACCTTTTCTATAGAATCCGCTTAGAGCTAGGGATGTATTATCATCAAAGTAATATTCAACTCCTAAATTGAGGAATGTATTTTTTCTATTTCTGTCGCTGTTTGTGTTATTATCAATTTTTAGATTACTGTTAAAGTATTCAGTATTTCCTATAAAGCTTCCACTGTTATCAGAATCCTTAATTGAAGTCGTACTAAAGATATTTATTTTATTATTCCTTAAGTTGAATGTTCCTGATGCACCAGTGTTTTTAGGTTCACCAACATTCAAATTTACATTACCATTAAAACCTAAAAGATCCTGTTTCTTAAGTATAATATTAAGAATTCCTGCAGTTCCTTCTGCTGAATATCTAGCAGATGGAGAGGTAACTACTTCAACTTTTTCAATTGATTCAGAAGGAATAGATCTCAACCCTTGAGGGCCAGATAAGCCAACTAGTCCAGAGGGTTTACCATTAATTAATATCTTAACGTTGTTATTTCCTCTTAATGATATATTTCCATCAAAATCTACATCAATAGAAGGGATATTAGCTAAAACATCTGAGACGTTTCCACCTCTTACTGTAATATCTTGACCTACGTT
>JAQXBP010000063.1:0-5632 GCA_029252345.1 Flavobacteriaceae bacterium
GACAATCCATCATTAAAAATAGATTTAATAGGTGTCACAGGAACAAATGGCAAAACAACAATCTCATCACTTTTACATAAATTATATAATGATTTAGATATAAAATCTGGATTAGTTTCAACTATTAATATTGAATATGATGATTTCATCGAAACTTCAAAAAATACGACACCTGATCCGATAACTTTAAATTATCATTTGTCAAAAATGATTGAAAGGGATGTTCAAGTTTGTTTTATTGAGGTATCCTCTCATGGAATTTTTCAAAAAAGAGTTAATGGACTTGATTTTAAGGGAATGATTTTTACCAACCTTACTCATGATCATCTCGATTATCATAAATCATTCAAAGAATATAGAGATACCAAAAAAAATGTATTTGATAAACTAGGTAAAAAAGCTTTTGCACTTATTAATATAGACGACAAAAATGCCAAATATATGGTTCAAAATACCTCAGCTAAGGTATACTCCTATTCATTAAAGTCAAAATCAAACTTTTCATCAAGAATAATTGAACAACAATTAAATGGAATGCTTCTTAGTATAGAAAGTAGTGAAATATGGACTAAGCTAATAGGTAAGTTTAACGCTTCTAATTTATTAGCTATATACTCTGTAGGAAAACTATATAATATTGATAAAATTAAATTACTAACTGCTATAAGTACACTCGAAAGTGTAGTTGGAAGATTACAATCTTTTTTATCAACTAATAAAGTTACAGTTATTGTTGATTATGCTCACACCCCTGATGCAATAGAAAATGTTATATCAACTATAAATAAAATAAAATCGCCAAGTCAAAATCTTATAACTGTAATTGGTTGTGGAGGAGATAGGGATAAAGATAAGCGCTCAATTATGGGTAAAATTTGTTCTGATTTAAGTTCAAGAGTAATATTTACTTCAGATAACCCAAGGTCTGAAGATCCAAATTCTATTATTGAAGATATGATTCAGGGAGTTTCAAAATTTAATACCGATAAAGTTACAGTAGAAATAGAGAGATCAAAAGCAATTAAAGAGGCAAAAGAGGGAAGTGCTCAAGGAGATATAGTTCTAATAGCTGGAAAAGGTCATGAGGATTATCAAGAATTAAAAAATAATAAGAGAATACAGTTTGATGATTTTAAAATTGCAAAACAAATTTTTAATAAATAAGTATGTTATACTATCTGTTTGAAATATTAGAGAGTCAATTTAACTTTCCAGGTGCTAGTCTTTTTAGTTATTTATCTTTCAGAGCTGGTCTATCAGTATTATTATCACTTATTATATCTGTTATTTTTGGAAAAAAAATAATTAATTATTTAAAAAGAAAACAAATAGGGGAGAATATTAGAGAACTTGGACTAGAAGGTGAAGATAAAAAAGTAGGAACTCCAACCATGGGAGGTCTGATAATTATTATAGGAACACTTATTCCAGTAATTCTAATGTCTAATCTTGAAAACATTTATATTCAAATATTAATATTTTCAACACTAATGCTAGGAACTATTGGTTTTATTGATGATTATATTAAAGTTTTTAAGAAAGATAAAAAAGGATTAAAGGGTAAGTTTAAAATAGCTGGTCAATCATTATTAGGAATTTTTGTTGCATTAATTCTTTTATCAAATAATGATATTACAATAGTTGAATTTGATAAAAATTTAAATGATGATAAGATTGAATTTTCCGAAGTTGAAGAAATTAAGTCATTTAAGACAACTGTACCATTTTTTAAAGATAATGAGTTAGACTATAGCGAAATATCAAATTCTATATTCAAATATGGAGATAAATTATTATGGATAATACTAATTCCAGTAATAATATTTATTATATCAGCAGTTTCAAACTCTAATAATTTAACAGATGGATTAGACGGTTTATCTGCTGGTCTGTCAGCTATAATTGTATTTACACTTGGAGTTTTTGCGTGGACTTCAGGTAATATAATTTTCTCAGAATATCTCAACATAATGTATATACCTAGAGTTGGAGAAATTACAATCTTTATTGCTGCATTATTAGGATCATTAGTAGGTTTTTTATGGTATAATACATATCCAGCTACAGTCTTTATGGGAGACACTGGAAGTTTGACAGTTGGTGGTCTAATCGCTGTTATTTCTATTTTAATAAGGAAAGAATTACTAATTCCAATCTTATGTGGAGTTTTTCTATTAGAAGCATTATCAGTTATTCTTCAAGTCAGCTATTTCAAAATAACTAAGAGAAAATCAGGTATAGGTAAACGTATTTTTTTAATGTCTCCAATTCATCATCATTTTCAGAAAGTTGGATATCATGAAAGTAAAATAGTTTCAAGGTTATGGATTATTGGAATATTCTTAGCTCTCATCACAATCTTAACATTAAAAATTAGATGATAAAAAATATAACTATTCTTGGAGCTGGAGAAAGCGGATTTGGGGCAGCTATGTTAGCAAATCAAAAAGGTCATAATGTATTTGTTTCTGAAAAATCTAATATCAGAAAAGATATAAAATCAATATTTCTTGAAAATTCTATCAGATTTGAAGAGAATAAACACACTTTTGATAAAATTGAATTTTCAGATTTAATTATTAAAAGTCCGGGAATACCTAACAATTCTGAAATCATCTCAAAAATCAGATCTGTCGATATTCCAATAATTTCTGAAATTGAATTTGCAAGTAGTTATTCGAATTCATTTAAAATATGCATAACTGGTACAAATGGAAAAACTACTACAACTAAGTTAATACATCATATTCTTAATAAATCTGGAATAGATGTTGGTTTAGCAGGAAATATTGGTGACAGTTTTTCAAAAACACTTCTATCTGGAGATAAAGATGTCTATGTACTAGAAATTAGCAGTTTTCAGCTTGATGATATTAAAAATTTTAAGCCAAATATTTCTGTCATAACTAATATAATTGAAGATCATTTAGATAGATACGATAATGATTTCAGCAAATATGTAGATGCCAAGATGAAGATTATAATGAATCAAGATGAGTCAGATTATTTAATATATAATTCAGATGACAAAGCTTTAATTAATGTATTAAAGAATAAAAAATTACCAGTAAACAAAATTTCAATTGGAATTAAAAATAATGATCAAAATCAAGTATTAGTTGACAATAACATTCTTTCTAACAAAAAAAAAACTATTATGATAAATACAGAAGAGTTTGCGCTTAAAGGAAGGCATAATTTACTTAATGCAATGGCAGCAATTACTGTCTCAGATTTGCTTAAAATTGATAATAAAATTATTAGAGAGAGCCTATTAACTTTTTCTGGTTTACCACATCGTCTTGAAAATTTCTTGAAAATTCAAGGTGTCAATTATATAAATGATTCTAAAGCTACAAATGTAAATGCTGCTTATTATGCACTTGATTCTATGAAATCACCAACCGTCTGGATTGCTGGTGGAGTTGACAAAGGAAACGATTATACTGAACTACTTCCAATTGTTAGAGAGAAAGTAAAAGCTATTATTTGCCTTGGAATAGATAATGCTAAAATTATTGAAACATTTAAACCAGTAGTAGAAATTATTGTTGAAACAGAGTCAATTACTGAAGCTGTTAAGGTAGCTAATAAGATTGCAGAGAAAACAGAAAATGTTCTATTATCTCCAGCATGTTCTAGTTTCGATTTATTTGATAATTATGAAGATAGAGGAAATCAATTTAAAAATGCAGTTAGAAATTTATAGATGAGTACTAAAAGTTTAATATTTGGGGATAAAGTTTTAATAGTAATCATATTATTACTATCTCTATTTTCTTTTTTTCCAGTTTTTTCATCTAGCTCATATCTTTCTTATGTAGTGGATGGTTCATCACCAATTTACTATTTAGTTAAACATTTAATTGTACTCCTTTTCGGGTTTATATTAATGTTATCGGTGAAACTAGTTCCATTTAAATTGTTCAAGGGTATGTCAATAATCCTTCTTCCAATTGGATTAGCTTTATTAGCATATACTCTATCTCAGGGAACTATTATAGGGGGGTCAGCAGCAAGTAGGTGGATAGACATTCCATTTGTTGGAATTAGTTTTCAGACTTCTTCATTTGCAGCTATAATTATAATAACCTATACCGCTAGATACCTTTCAAAAGTAAATTTATCAGAAACTAAATTTTCTAAAACTTTACTTCCTCTTTGGCTTCCAATATTTGCATATATTTTTTTAATTCTACCAGCTAATTTTTCTTCAGCATTTTTAATCTTCACTTCTTTGTTTGTTGTTTTTATAATTTCTGGATTTCCTTTTCGTCATTTATTTAAGATGTTCTTAATATTAACCTTCCTATTAATAATCTTTTTCTTGACAGCTAAAGCATTTCCTGAAAAACTTCCAAATAGAATTGATACTTGGATTAGTAGAGTTGAAAATTTTGGATCTAATAAAAACTCAGATGCAAGTTATCAAATAGAAAGAGCTAAAATAGCAATAAATAATGGAGGCTTAATAGGTATAGGGGCAGGAAAAAGTATAATGAAAAACCACTTACCACAAAGTAATTCAGATTTTATTTTTGCAATAATTGTTGAGGAGTATGGAATTATAGGAGGTTCCTTGATAATAGTTCTATACATACTAATGTTCTTTAGAATTCTTGTTATAACCCATAGAACAGATGATAGATTTGGAAAAATATTAGTTTCAGGACTTGGAGTTTTTATCATTATTCAGGCATTTACAAATATTTCAGTTGCTACTCAAATAATTCCTGTAACTGGCCAAAATTTACCATTAATCAGTAGTGGAGGGTCTTCTGCATGGATGACATGCATATCCCTAGGAATGATACTTAGTGTGAGTTCTTCAATTAAAAACATGAATAGTGAAAAAGAATAGATTTATTATTTCTGGAGGTGGAACTGGGGGACATATATATCCAGCATTATCTATAGCTAATAAGATTAGTGAGTCTTTTGATAATCCTGAAATAAAATTTGTTGGAGCCCTAGGAAGAATGGAAATGAATATTGTCCCTAAACATGGTTATAATATTCAAGGTTTATGGATAAGTGGTCTTCAAAGATCTTTTTCAATTAAAAATATAGTTTTGCCTTTCAAATTGATTATAAGTTTAATACAATCAATATTTATTATAATAAAATATAAGCCAAACTTTGTTATTGGAACAGGAGGTTTTGCAAGCTTTCCAATAGTATTTATTTCCTCAATTTTAAGAATTCCTACTTTAATACAAGAACAAAATTCATTTCCTGGAATTTCAAATAGACTTCTTTCTAACTATGCAAATTATATATCTGTGGCATATGATAAAATGGAAAAATATTTCCCCTCAAATAAATTGTTCTTGACAGGAAATCCCGTAAGAGAGTCAATTTCTAACTCAAGTAGTCTAATAGATTTAAAGAAAAAATTAAAAATTGATGAAAACAAAATTGTGATTTCAATTCTTGGTGGAAGTTTAGGGTCTGATAAAATAAATAGAACGATTGAAGAGAATATTGACTTTATAATCTCGCAAAATATATATATAATTTGGCAGTGTGGAAAGAACTATTTTAAAGATTATAAAAAATATAATTCAGCCTCTGTATTTGTTACAGACTTTATTGATGATATTGATTCTGTTTATTATTCATCTGATTTAAT
>JAQXBP010000064.1:0-13390 GCA_029252345.1 Flavobacteriaceae bacterium
AGATTTTTTATACTAAATTTTCTAATAAATCCATCAACTTCAAGATTAATCAATTTACTTGAAGAAACTCCTTCATTTGATTTAATTATATATGTAAATAGTGGTTTTGCTCTATCTGGCAAATTATTTTCTTTACCGTTTAGATAGACTATACCATCTCTAATTTCTAATGAGTCACCAGGAACACCTATAGCTCTTTTAACATAATTAGATTTTTTATCTGTTGGTTTTATCACACCTTTCTCTTTTACAAAAAATCTCCTTACAGTATCTGCAGGCCAATTAAAAACTACTATATCATTATTTTTTATTTCTTGGAACCCAGGAATTCTTAGATAAGGAAGCTGAGGTTTTTTTAAGTAAGATCTTGATTTGATAATAGGGATTGTATCATGAACCATAGGTAAAGAAACTACAGTAGATGGAATTCTTGCACCATAATGGAATTTACTTACTAATAAAAAATCACCAACTCTTAGTGTTTTTTCTAATGAACCAGTTGGAATTACAAATGGTTGTATTATATAATTATGAACAATAGTTGCTATTACAATAGCATAAATAATAGACCCAAAAGATCTTTCAAAATTTGAAAAAGAAATTTGACTTATATATTTTTTCTTGTTACTAACATAGCTTATATAATAAATATAAAAACCAAGTGTAACGATTACCAAAATTCTATCAAGTTTAGAATTGTGATTAAATGTTTTAATAAACTCTACCCATATTACAGGAATCATGAGTAGATTAATTACAGGAATAAAAACTAAAACTATCCACCATCTAGGTCTATTAATTATATCTAGATGTTTAATAATATTATAAAAAGGAATCAAAGCTTTCCAGCTTGCAACTCCGGCAAGACTAAACAACTTAAAGGATCCTCCAAAAATTAACAAGTTGAATGAAAAGAATAATAATAACCACTCGTTTAAGTTCATATCAATCTAATTTAATTTTCAATTTAAATCCTGCACTTTGTGAAAGGTCAAAATAATTACTTTCAATATATGGGCTAAAAGAAAGATCTTCACTAACATTAAATTGAAGCAAGTGTGCTCCAACATTTGCATCAATGATATTTAAGACATAAGTTCCAACTAAAAATATAAAAGAAAAATCCTTATATCTTCGGTGAAATTTCATACCCTCCAATAATTTCTCATTCTCCGGTATAATATCAATGTATTCATCATCAAAATAACCAGCAAGTCTCCTTTTATATGCTGTTCTGTATTTATTCATCTCTTTGTTATTGAAATTATAATAATATGCAGAAGCACCTAGACCACCATATATAATAGGAACCATCCAATATCTCCTAGTATATACTTGACCTAGTCCTGGTATAACTGAAGAATAGAAAGCTGCTTTTGAAGGAGTTAAAGGATCATTGATCAATTTTAGTTTTCTTGGACTAATATAAATTGAGTCTTCTTCAACCTGAGCATATATATTAAATGTAAAACAAAATAATATTAAAAAAATTATGTTTTTCAATTGGATAGTTTTTTTAAAATAGAGTATAAATCATTTATACTTTTAAAAGTTGTTGAAAGAGATACCTTTCCCTCTATATTTTCTTTCAATCTCACTTTAGAATTAAAAATCTTTTCAAACTTATTAGTTGCATCAATATATATTTTTGATACATCAGAGCTAGTATTAGCAATATTAGGATTTTTATTTCCTCTAACAATATTTTCAGTTTGTCTAACGGATAGTTTAGATGCTATTATTTGTTCGTAAATATCCAGCTGAACTTTCTTGTCATCAATATTTATAAGAGCTCTTCCGTGTCCCATAGAAAGAAATCCATCTCTAATTCCAGATTGAATTATTGGATCAAGCTTTAAAAGTCTAATATAGTTTGAGATCGTTGATCGGTTTTTACCAACAAGTCTTGTTATAGAATCAATATTTAAATTATAATCATTTATTAATCTTTCATATGTCAAACCTATTTCAATTGGGTCTAAATCAACCCTTTGAACATTTTCAACTAATGACATTTTTAATATATCTGTTTCATTATCTACTCCCTTCACGTAGCAAGGTATTGACTTAAGTCCAGCTTCTTTTGAAGCACGGAATCTTCTTTCACCAGAAATTATTTCATAGTTTTCTGAGTCAACTTTTCTAACAGTAATAGGTTGGATTATTCCAAGATCTTTAATGGATTGAGATAGATTTTCAATTTCATTAGTATCAAAGTTTGTTCTAGGTTGTTTAGGATTAACTCTAATTTTATCTATTGAAATTTCAAGAGAATTGCTAATTTTTTGTAAATCATTAATAGAGGAATTATCATCAGAATTAGTTAATAAAGCATCTAATCCCCTTCCTAGAACTCTTTTTTGTTTTTTATTAGACATTTATATTTTTTTTAATTACTTCATTAGCTAAGGAAAGATAATTTTTTGTTCCTTTTGATGTTACATCATAAGTAATAATATCTTTACCAAATCCCGGAGCCTCACCAAGCTTTATATTCCTTTGAATAATTGTATTAAAAACAATATCTCCAAAGTGTTTTTTAACTTCCTCTACGACTTGATTGGAAAGTCTAAGTCTTGAATCAAACATAGTTAATAAAATCCCTTCTATATCAAGTTCTTCATTATGTATTTTTTGAACACTTTTTATTGTATTTAATAGTTTTCCAAGTCCTTCTAAAGCAAAATATTCACACTGAATAGGAATTATAACTGAATCAGAGCTTGTAAGAGCATTAAGTGTAATTAATCCTAATGAGGGAGCACAATCAATAAGAACAAAATCATACAGATTTTCAACATCTTTAATTATTTCTTTTAGTTTATACTCTCTATTTTTCTCTTCAACTAGTTCAATTTCAATTCCTACTAGATCAATACTAGATTGAATTATATCTAAGTTAGGAGATTCTGTGTTTTTAATTGCATCAGAAATTTTCGTTAATCCTGAAAGTACTTGGTATAATGATAAATCTTTATCATTAGGATCAAATCCGAGACCTGAAGATGCATTAGCTTGGGGGTCTGCATCAATAAGTAAAACTTTTTTTTCAAGTACTCCAAGAGATGCTGCAAGATTAACAGATGTTGTAGTTTTACCCACTCCTCCTTTTTGATTTGCAATTGAAATTATTTTACCCATTTTTTAATCGTTATTAGATTCATATTCAATTATAAATATGTCTTCATTGTCTTTTTTTAAATTATAATTTTCTCTACCATAATGTTCTAAACTATCAATATTTTCAAGCTTTTTAATTAGTTTTTGGTCTTTTTTAATTTCTTCAGCTAAAGCATCTTTTCTACTCTTAAGCTTCTTTATTTCTCGATTTAATTCTGCGTGAATTAAAAGTGAATTAGTATCAAGAAAGGTCATCCAAATTAGAAAAGCACTTAAAATCACTAAATACTTGAAATAGCTTTTATTAAAGAAGGAAAATAATTTTTTGATAGACTTTTTCATTTAAAAATTAATTAGGCACAACTTTAAAGATTCCTTCACCCTCAACACTTATAATAACAAAACCATCAGGACTAATATTAACATCTCTTATTCTTCCAATCCTTGGGAATAATTTCTCTCTTTTAGTTATACCATTTTCATTAAACTCTAATCTTTCAAGATATCTAAAGCTTAAAGATCCTACAAGTAAACTTTCATTCCAATTTGGGTATTTATCAGAATTAATTATTGCCATTCCTGATGGAGCAATTGATGGTGTCCAGTAATAAAATGGATCAATAACCCCTTCTAATTTTTTATTTTTGGTGATTTCACTTCCACTGTAATTAATTCCATAAGTAGCCTTTGGCCAACCGTAGTTTCTATCTTTTAAAGGATCTTCATCTTTTTTTGGATTTTTTATAATATTTATTTCATCTCCGCCTCTTGGTCCATGCTCATGAATCCAAATTTCATAATCATTTACTCCATCATTTCTTGTTACTTTAATTATTCCTTGTGGATTTCGGTGTCCATAACTCCATATAGCTTTTTTGGAACTATCAACATTATAAAATGGGTTAGACTTAGGTATAGATCCATCTAAGTTTAATCTATATATTTTACCTCCATCTAATGATACATTTTGGGGATTAATATCTCTATTTCCTCTATCACCAATTGTAAAAAACAAATGATCTTTGGTTACTAAAATACTTCCACCATAATGCCTTTCTTCGGTTGAGTCCGGTGAGGCATTATAAAGTAGTTTTAATTTAGATAATTTATTATCTAAAAAAATTGCAGAATAAAGTGCAGTATTTGATCCATTTTCTGATGACCTTATATTTGCTGAAATATAAATTTTATTATTATTTTTAAAATCAGAGTCAACAGCAACATCAAAAAGACCTCCTTGTCTTGTAACGACAACTTCAGGAGTTCCCTCTACGACAGTTTTCTCACCGTTGGATACATGATATAAAACTCCTTTTTTATCAGTTACTAAAAAAGAATCATTACTTGTAAAGGTCATTCCCCAGGGAATATCAATACCATCCACAATTTTTTCAAGACTGAATAAATCCTTATTAAAATCTTCAATTGGTGGGTAGTTTTCTTTTTGAGAACAAGCCAATGAGACGTTTAATAAAACTAGCGTATATATTAGATAAGTTTTTTTCATAATTAACTCGAATTTAAAATAAATTAATCACTCAATAAAGTTTTTCTTAAATCAACTCAATTAAACTTACATTTTGATAGTTTCTTTTAAGATATTCAAGGGTTTCCTCCATTAATTCTCCCATAGATTTACATCTAATAAAGGAATTTTCATTAGTGAATTTAAATATTTCTTTTTTCAGATTCTCTACCTTATCAGCTGAGCTAATGGTGTCTTCTTTCATTATATTAATAAGGTTTTTCATTCTATCGTCTGAAATTATTAATCTTCTTGAAATTGTAGATCTTTCTTCAATCTTATATTGAATAATGGAGTCAGTTTTTAATTTATCTTTTACTAAGTCCATCATTGGTTTATTCTCTTTAAAAAATTGAGGTCTATAAACAGATAATTTACCTTCATAAGATTGTTGATCAAAATCAATTGCTCTTATTTTATAAATTACTTGATCAAAGTCATGAATTGGAATTACAACATAATTATATGATCTCATATCACCAAGAAGTCTAATCATGCACCTCTCATTAAATTTTACATATTCTTTTGCTATTTGAGATTTTTGATATTCAGAGCATTTTGGTAAATAATCTTTAATGAAAATATCTCCTGGTATTCCTGCTATATGTTCTTCAATTAAAGATGAGTTGTTTACTAAAAAGTTTAGATTTCTTGGAGAAAGCATATGCTCAAGTTCAATTCCATATACTCTTGAAGCATCAGTTTTCTTTACATAAAAATATGTGAAGTTATCGTTAACAATATTTCTAATTTTTACTCTGAAGGGTTTTGAGTTTCCAAAAGTGCAATAATCTACTGAATCTATATTTAAGTATGGAATAGATGATGAATTTCCATCAGAGTGAAGAAGAGTATATATTATTTTAAGATTTTTATCAATTTCATTTCTTTCACTTTCATTATACAATAATCTTACCCATAATGTATCCTTATTATTTTTATCATAAATATTTATTGAATCAGAATATCTTAATAAATCATCATAAGAAATAACGTCGTCTATCCATCTATCATGTTGTCTTAAAAAATGTTCAAGTTTTTTAGAAATCAGATAAAAAGGCTTCTTCTTTGAAATTAATTTTTTTTCAATTGACATTATCTAAAGATACAATAAACCTTAAAAATTATAACTCCTTGTTGAAGCCTTCTTTTTATATAAAAAAAA
This sequence comes from Flavobacteriaceae bacterium, assembly GCA_029252345.1. Taxonomy (GTDB): domain Bacteria; phylum Bacteroidota; class Bacteroidia; order Flavobacteriales; family Flavobacteriaceae; genus Marisimplicoccus. The sequence continues at coordinate 5,811 of JAQXBP010000064.1, forward strand.
CCAATTAATTGAAATACAATTAATTGGTTTAATTATGTCGGGGTGGCAGGATTCGAACCTGCGACCTCCGCGTCCCAAACGCGGCGCGATAACCGGGCTACGCTACACCCCGAAAAATGAGTTGCAAATATAAGCTTAATTAATTTTTAGCCAAATAATTTAGACTAATATGAAATCACTCCTAACTTACTGGTGACATTATCTTTATATCGTTATATTTAATTTGGCCTCTTATGACAGACGATATAGTAGTCATCAATGCATTAATAACAGGAAGTTTTAATTGACTCTTTGAATATATCATACTAATTTCTCTTGCAGGAGATGGTTCTTCAAATGGTATTATATTTTCTAAATTTTTTGGAGATAAATTATTAGAATGTAAATAAGGTATAATTGTCATCCAAGGTCCATTATTAGATAAGTTTATTAATGTTTCAAAACTTCCACTTTTCAATTCATATTGTTTGTTTAAGTCTTCAAAAGAACAAATATTTAAAACTTGATTTCTAAAACAATGCCCATCTTTCAATATCAAAATATCACCATTTGATAAGTCATCTGTTTCTAATATTTTATTACCAGCTAAGAAATGATGCTCAGGAACATAAGCGACAAACGGTTCATAATATAAAGGTCTTTCAATTATTCTATTGTTATTTAATGGAGTGGCAGCAATTGCACAATCAATAGTATTGTCCTCTAATTTTTGATTAATAGTCTCGGTATTAAATTCTTCTATTTTTAATTCTACATTTTTATGTTTTTTTGTAAAAATGTTTAAAAAGAGTGGGAGAAGTGTAGAGCTCACTGTAGGGATAATCCCAACCTTTAGTGTGCCACCTATTATACCTTTTTCTTCTGAGATAACATCATTCATTCTAGATGATTCTTCAACAATTTTCTTTGCCTGAGAAAGAACCTTCTGTCCAATTTCTGTTACCTGTAGTGGTTTTGTGGATCTATTGAATATTACAACTCCTAATTCTTCTTCAAGCTTCTGAACTTGCATACTTAGGGTAGGTTGTGTAACAAAACATTTATCGGATGCAGTGGTGAAATTACCATGTTCTGCAACTGCTAATGTATATTTTAATTGAGTTATCGTCATTATAAATTTTTCTTATTGAATTTCAAAATTAAATAAAATTTTATTATTTAAAATTAAAAAAAATGTTAAATACTATTAGCCTATATGTTTTTATATTTGAGTAATAACTTTTACAGTTTGAAAAAAAATATACTTGGCCAATCAATCTTTCTTAAAAGAATTATAATCGCTGTAGTTGGCTTTATTACTCATAAAACTTTTAGAAGTAAAAATTTTGAGATAATAGGATCTAAAAATCTAATTGATCTTCCTGATAATAATGTATTATTTGTCAGCAATCATCAGACATATTTTTATGATGTTATTTCTATGCTTCACGTTTTTAATTCTTCTGTTAAAGGAAAGATAGACTCTGTTAAAAGACCTAAGTATCTCTTTAATCCTAAAACTAATCTATATTTCATTGCAGCAGTTGAGACTATGAAAAACTCATTTATTACAAAAGCTCTCGCTTATGCTGGAGCTATTTTAATTCAAAGAAGTTGGAGAGATTCGGGAGAGTCTATTAGTAGAGAGCTAAGATCAGAAGATCCTAGTAATATAAATCTTGCTTTAAAAGATGGTTGGGTTATAACTTTTCCAAGGGGTACAACAAATAATAGTAAGCCTGTAAGAAAGGGAACTGCACATATAATAAAGAATAATTCACCTATAATAGTTCCCATAAAGCTATCTGGTTTTAGTGATGTGTTTCAAAGAAATGGGCTAAAGGTATTGAATAGAAAAAAATCTTTTTCAATGGAAATATGTGAACCATTAAAATCTAATTTTTCAGAAAAATCTATCAACGAAATAACAGAGAATTTAGAAAATTTAATTAATTAATCTACACTTGAGTTCTAAGGTAAAGGTGGTGTATTTATCTCCATACATCCTATTCTCATTCCAGATGCACCTGATGGCTGAGAAATATAGTCATCTGTCCCATTATGAATTATAACCGCTTTATCTATTAAGTCATTGTCTTCCCCACATCCTAAACACCAAAGATCAGTGCTGAATTTAACCATACCATGTCCTATACTATCAACTTGAAAATTACCTATAGCACCTAGATGAAATCCAGTAGGGTCACCCCATTTTCCATGTTTAGTATTTGTTGGATTCCAGTGGCCTCCTGTACTTAAACCGTCATCTGAGGAACAGTCACCAAACTCATGAATATGAATAGCTTTAGTGCCAGGTTCCAAACCGAATACATGAGCCTCTAAAAAGACTGGATCATCATTTTCTTGTGTAAAAGTTATTGTACCAGAAATATTAGAATTATTTAATGGTTTAATAGTCTTTTTAATTGAAATTACTTTTTCATTCGTATCACAACTAATTGTTATAAAAGAAAGAAATATACAAGTACTTATAAATAAAAATATTATTATTTTAGCTAGAGGTGTTTTCATAATGTAAATTTAAAATTAAATATGTTTAAAAGAAATTTATTAAAGGTATATGTGCTGTTATGGTTTTTAACAGGTTGTAAAATATCATACAATACCTATGATTTTGAAAAGAGTCCAGAAATTGCAAAACCTGACTACAGTAATAATGATAGTTGGGCTGTTTTACCTAATAGTTTTCCAGATGAAATTTCTCAATTTAAAACTGATGTAAATGAAAAAAGAGCAGATATCTTCTTTATATATCCAACACTTATTGATGCTAAAGATCAAAGAGAGTGGAACTCTGATATTTGGGATGAAGAAATAAGAAAAGATGTAATAGATAGACCTGTAAAATACCAAGCTTCAGCATGGATAGATGCAGGGAATCTTTATGTTCCATTTTACAGGCAAGCACACATTAGAGTTTTTAATGAAAAGTTCAAAGAAGATGGAAAAAAGGCACTAGATCTTGCTTATTCTGATATTAAAGAGGCTTTTACTTATTACTTGGAAAATTTCAATAATAACAAACCTTTTATTATTGCATCTCACAGTCAAGGAACTGTTCATGCAAAAAGAATTATTTCTGAGTTTATAGATGGTAAAGAGCTTCAAAATAAATTAATTGCAGCATATTTAATTGGAATAAAAGTTGCCAAAGATGAGTTTGCTAATTTAAAGCCAATGAATTCTGCTGATGAAATAGGTGGTTTTGTGTCTTGGAATACATATAAATACAATAAATATCCAAGAAATTATGAAAATTGGTTTAAAGGTGGAATTACTACAAACCCAATTACATGGGATAATACAAAAGAAACGAAGAAAGATTCTCATAAAGGAATATTGTTTCGTGATTTGAAAGTTTTCCCTAAGAATATTGATATAAAATTGATTGATGGAATTGTGTGGTCATCTGTTCCAAACGTTCCTGGAAAATTTTTTTTAAAAATGATCAAAAGTTATCATTTTGCAGACATTAATTTATTTTGGGTTGACATTAAGGATAATGCTAAACTTAGAGTCGATAAATGGTTTATGAAAAACAATTAATTTTTTTTTATTAACTTCAAATTATAAAACCTCAATTATGTCCTCAACAAACAAATCAAGAAGAAAATTTATAAAAAATTCAGCCTTAGCCTCATCTTTATTCATAGTTCCTAGACATGTTCTTGGAGGAACTGGTTATACTGCTCCAAGTGATAGATTAAATATTGCTGGAATTGGTTTACATGGAAAGGGAAATTCAGATATTTTACATGCAAGTGTGGGTGGAAGAGAAAATGTAGTTGCACTATGTGATGTACATCAAAATGCTTATGGAGCTCAAGTTGCTGCAGAAAAATTTCCAAATGCAAAATTTTATACAGATTATAGAGAAATGTTAGAAAAAGAAAGTCTTGATGCTGTTACTATCTCTACTCCAGACCATACTCATGCTAACATCTCAAAAGCTGCAATGGAAAAAGGAATTCATGTATATGTTCAAAAACCGTTAACTCACAATATTAAGGAAGCTAGAATGTTAACTGAGCTAGCAAGAGAAAATAAAATTGTTACTCAAATGGGAAATCAAGGTGCTTCTAACCCGGAACAAGTAATGATTCAAAAATGGATAAAAGATGGTAGAATTGGAAAGGTCTCCAAAGTCTACACATGGACAAATAGGCCAGTATGGGCTCAAGGAGTAGCAATGCAAAATCCTGACCCATCTCAAAAGCCCGAGGGTATGGATTGGGATTTATGGATCGGACCGGCTAAAAACAATGGTTATACACCTGGTCTCCATGCATTTGATTGGAGAGGATTTTGGGATTATGGAACAGGAGCACTTGGTGATATGGGATGTCATATTATGGATGTTCCGGTAAAGGCACTTGGTCTTTTTGAACCATTTAGTATAGAGGCAAGTATATCTAATTTACCTTATGCTAAGGCATTTACGCCTTCACCTTTAATTGAAGAAGCATGTCCGTCTAGTTCTTATGTTACATATAAGTTTAGACCTTCTGATATAAATGATACAGAAGTTAAAATGATTTGGATGGATGGAGGTATTCGTCCTTCTCATCCAGATTTAATTACTGACACAGATAATATAGGAGATAATGGAGTCTTGATGATCGGTGAAGATGGGCTAATTTGGAGTGATAACTATGGAATTAGTGCTAGATTATATATTAATGGACAAGATGGTGTTGTAGAAAAAGGTAAAATTTCAGAAATAAATTCTGTTGAATTTGGTCATCAAAGTTATTGGATTGAAGCAATTAAAGATGGATATGGAAGTGATAAGCATAAAAATCTTACATCAAATTTTGATTTTGCGGGTCCTTTATCTGAAGTTGTTTTACTTGGAAATGTTGCAATTAGAAGTAGTCTTCTAAAAAGATCTTCTAGAAGTAATGTATTTATAGGAAAAAAACAATTGATGTATGACAGTAAGAAAATGATAATTACTAATCTAGATCAAGCCAATCAGTTTTTAACCAGAGAATATAGAGCAGGTTGGGAGCTAACTTAAAGATCCATTTTAACAGAAATTATAACTCTCCTGTTTTTCTTTCGTTCACTTAATGGAATATTAGCATAGTTTGGATTGTTTTCTCCGTATGCCCTTAATTCAAGTCTTGAATTATTAATACCATCTTTAACTAATATATCTTTTATACTAATAGACCTTTTGTTTGATAAAAGCATGTTGTAGTCCGATTCACCTTCAGAAGATGCATGACCATCAATATTAATTTTAATGTGTCTATATTCCATTAGCATTTTGCTTAAGTTGCTAATATTTAGTTTTTGACTTTCATTTAATTGATAACTATCAAAGTCAAAGAATATTTCCGAATAATCATTTAAAAAATTTGAAATAGAAATTGGTAATTTAGGACATCCATTGAATTCTTTTGATCCAGCTTCATTGGGACAATTATCATCAATATTGGGTATGCCATCATTATCTAAATCAGCTAATTTACATCCTCCGTTTGATATAGGTCCAGCCTCATTAGGGCAATTATCTATATTATCATTCAATCCATCTCCATCTGAATCAGGACAAGCTTCTCCGTTGATTCCAGCTTTTTGTGGGCATGGATCATTTATGTCTGATATTCCATCTCCATCTGAATCAGGACAACCATTCATTGACATAGAGCCAGAACTATTTGGACACTGGTCCTTTTCATCTGGAATTCCATCTCCATCTGAATCAGGACAACCATTAAGTTCAATTAATCCTGGATGATCAGGACAATGATCTTTTTTATCTGGCACACCATCTCCATCTGAATCGCCTTTTCCAAAATTAAATTTAATTCCAACTACGTGTTGAAGATTACTATACGCATTCTTTTCGTCCAGAGATTTATATGAAACACCCGTATTAAGAGCAATATTTTTTGAAATTTGAAAATCAATACCTGCCCCTAAGGAAGGTCCATAGGAAGTATTTTTTGAGCCAAAATTAATATCTCCTTCTCCAAAATTAACTAGCCCATATCCAGCAGAAACATAGGGGTCTACTTTAACACCTAGAATTTTTGAATCTACAGGAATGCTATATTTAATTATTCCATCTATTGAATAATAATACAAATCTTCATTTGAAATTTTAACATCATTATTAGAATAACTAACCCCTAAAGAAAAGTTATTGAAAATATATCTTGATAAACTTAAAGAAGGTAATTTATATCCACTTTTATCAAAATCATCTGGATTAATTGAGTTAACACCAACTCCGAATAACCATGGGTTTTCCTTGTCCTGACTATAAATTGAGCCAGAAAAACATATTAATAAAACTAAGGAAATGATATGGTTCTTCATGTTAGTATTAAAATATGAAAAAATTTTGTTAATACATAAGATTGAATTATAATTATGAAAATTTAAATAATGAGCAAAAAAATATCTGTACTAGTTATTGGATGTGGAAATATGGGTGCATCTCATGCTACCGCATATCATAATCATAATGGTTTTGAAATTTGCGGACTAGTGTCTAGAGGTAAAAGTAAGGATGAGTTAAATGACTCTTTGAAATCAAGTTATAAATTATTTACAGATTATCAAGAAGCTATAACTTTAACTAAACCTGATGCAGTCTGTATTTCAACATATCCTGATACGCATGAAGAAATTTCATTATATGCTCTAGAACATAATTGTCATATTTTTCTTGAAAAACCTATAGCTGCTGACCTTGATGGTTCTAGAAAAATCATTAACAAAGCTGAGGAAAGCGGAAAAAAACTAGTTGTTGGATATATTCTAAGACATCATCCAATATGGAAAAAGTTTAAAAAAGAAAAAAAAAAACTAGGAAAACCAGTTGCAATGAGAATGAATCTAAATCAACAGAGTTCTGGAGAAACATGGGATGTTCACAAAAATTTATTAGCTTCTTTGAGTCCTATAGTTGATTGTGGTGTTCATTATTTAGATGTAATGTGTCAAATTACTGAATCAAAACCATTAAGTGTTTCCGCTATTGGCGTTAGGTTATCTGATGATATTCCTAATGATAATTATAACTATGGTCAGTTGCAAATTAGATTTGAAGATGGATCAGTTGGATGGTATGAAGCTGGTTGGGGACCTATGATAAGTGAAACTGCATTCTTCGTTAAGGATGTTATAGGGCCTAAAGGATCAGTTTCTATAGTCTCTGATGATGATGTTTTTAAAAAGGATTCAGATAATCTAGAAAATCACACAAAAAACAATTGTCTTAAAATACATAGTTCAGAATTAGATAAAGATCAAAAGTTTGTATCACCTAATAGAAAAGTTGTTTATGATGAAGATCCAAGCCATCAAGATTTATGTGATTATGAACAGGAATACTTTTATAAATCAATTATAGAAGATACTAATTTAAAATCACACATGGAAGATGCTTACAAAAGTTTACAAATAGCTTTAGCTTGTGACGAGGCAGTAAAAAAGTCTACTACCATTTATCTAGATTAAAGAAATCTTTCCTTTATTTCTATAACAATTACTATAGCGAGTATTAATGCTATTGTTCCTATAAATATTCCTCCCACACCCATAATAGAATTTTAAGCAAATTT
>JAQXBP010000065.1:0-23338 GCA_029252345.1 Flavobacteriaceae bacterium
TCCAATAGTTGCATACGGTGACCCTATCTTAAAACTTAAAGCTAGTGAAATTAGTTCCAATGAATTAAACAAAATTGGCCCCTTAATTGATGATCTTTGGGAAACCATGTATAATGCCAGTGGAGTCGGTATAGCAGCTCCTCAAATTGGGATATCTAAAAAAATATTTATTGCAGATTTTTCTTTTTTCAAGGATGAAGAAAATTTCAATGAACATGAATTGATAAATATGCAACAGGTATTCATAAATCCTGAAATCATAAATGAAAAAGGTGATAATTTTGTTTATCCAGAAGGTTGTCTTAGTATTCCAAATATTTCAGAAAATGTAGTAAGGAAAGAAAAATTAAAGATTAAGTTCTTAGATGAAAATTTTGAATCTAAAATAATTAACTGTTCAGGAATAATTGCAAGAGTAATTCAGCATGAGTATGATCACCTTCAAGGTATCCTTTTTACAGACAAGCTTTCTTACAAAAAAAGAAAATCTTTGAAACAAGAGCTGAATTTAATTTCAATAGGTGATATTGAAGTTAAGTATAAAATGAGATTTTTTAAAAAATAATAATTTATACCTTTTTAACTTTTCTTAGCCTTTGTGTCCAGAACTCCACTTTCTCATTAATAGAATCAATTTTTGATGAAACATTTTTGAATAATGGATTATCAGTACTTGAATTAGAGAAAAATTCTAGATTATTTTGAATTTGATTTGATTCATCTTCAAGCTCAGTTATTTTTCGCTTAATAAATTGAATTTTTTTATTTATTTCCTCAGAATCAGATTTTGATAATTCTATTTCAAAATCAAAAATTAAATTATTTTTTTCATTTGTTTCAATATCCAAAGATTTAATGATTGATGATATTTTCTTTAGGAAGTTATTATTAAGAATATTCAAAGAGTTTTGATTAACATTTTCCATGTCATTCCATTCTACTAATAAAGAATTAAAATTTTTTCTAATGTCCTCTAGGTTAGATTCTTTTTTTGAAAATTTGATTTTATCAATAAACTTAGATCTCTTGTCGTATGTTTTTTGTTCATCGGCATTCAAATTAATTGCACCTGATTTTAAAATATCATAATATCTATTAACAATAGGTTTAAATTCATCCCATAAAGAATTAGAAATTTTCCTTGGAAGATAGCCAACTTTTTTCCACTCCTCTTGGATTATTTTTATTCTTTTTGAATTTTCAGATATTGTATTTTTTTCAATTATATTCTTAACTTCTTGTATCAGAGCTTTCTTTAAATCTATACTTTTCTTAAGTTCTTTTTTCTGATTTTTATAAAAATCATTTTTTGAAGTATTAAAAGCTTTAGTAGCTAATCTAAAGTCATTCCAACTTTTCTTATTTTTGTTTCTTTGGAGATTTTTTATATTTTGAAATTCAGCTTTTAATTTTTCAAAATCTTTTATCTTATTTTGCCATTCTGAGTGAGAGTTAGGAATTGTATTGGTTAACTCTTTCATTCTAAGAATTACATTTTGTTTTTTTTCAAAATTTACTTGTTGAACATTAGAAATTTCTTTTTGAAAATCTTGTCTTTTAGAATGAATCTTGTGTGATGCTGTTTGAAACCTTGACCATAAATCGTTACTATGCTCCCTTGCAACAGGACCTAATTCGTTTTTCCATAATCTGTGTAAATCATTAAGATCTCTAGAAGCTTTTATTATATCTTCGACCTTATCTAGTTGTTCTGCTCTTTCAATAATTTTAAGCTTCTCTTCATAATTATGTTTGTAATCAAGATCTTTAAGATCACGGTTTAAATGCAGAAAGTCATAGAACTTTCCAACATGATGTCTATATGTTTCCCAAATATTATTTCTTTCTGTAATAGGAACTTGACCAGTATTATGCCATTCTTCTTTTAATACTTTAAATTTTGAGTATAGTTTATTTGAATTTTCATCTACAACAATTAGATCTTTAATTCTTTCAATTAATTCCTGTCTTTTTAAAAGATTTTCTTGCTGATTTGAGCTTAATTCATTGAAATATTTTCTCTTTTTGCTAGAGTAATTTTTAAGTGTTTGAAAAAATGATGATTTAAGTTTTCTTGATTCTTCAGTGTCTGAATCTGTCTTTTTTAAAGACAAATTAATTCTTGATTTTAAACCTTCAATTTCTTTTCTTTTATGAAACCATTCTTCAGAATTAACAAAGTCAATAAAAGAATTAATTAATTCTTCTAGATTATCTTTATTAGCTTTAGGTTTTATTTTCTTTACCTCAGAACTTTTTACCCTTTTAACTTCATCTTTTTTAGAAGAAGTTTCTTGTTTGCCATATTGCTTTACCCAATCCTTATATGCCTTAGTTCTTTTGTCCTTAGGCATTTCAGGAATCATTTTAGAATCTGAAGTTTTCTCACCATATTGCTTCACCCAATCCTTATATGCCTTAGTTCTTTTGTCCTTAGGCATTTCAGGAATTATATTTTTTACTGGATTTTTAGAATCCGATGAAGACTTTTTCGATATTTTATTCGAGTCTTTCATTAAGTTTAATTTGAAATTATTTATTTACTAAAATTAACAAAAAAAAATTGCAATCCTATTTGAATGTTTTTGTCCATAATTCTAAGGACTTCTCAGCTTGAAACCTTAACATTTCTGAACCATTTAATGTTTCACATCCTCTTTCTTTTCCTTTTTTCATTAAAAGAGTTTCGGAGGGATTATAAACCAAATCAAAAATCACATTTTCTTTATTGATTAAATTATAAGGTAAATCAGGACATTTATCAATTTCAGGGTAGGTCCCAATGGGAGTGCAATTAACAATCAATACTTTTTTTATAAAATATTGTTCATCAAGATTCATGTAAGATATGTAAGAGTTAGAAGGTTTTCTAGAAACAATATTATAAGGGATATTATTATTAATACAGAAATAAGTAATTGTTTTTGCTGCACCTCCAGATCCAAGGATTAAAACACTGTCAATATTAGTTATTTCATTGACTTCAAGTGATTTAGAAAATCCATAAATATCGGTATTATAGCCAATTTTTCTCTGGTTCTCAAAACAGATAGTATTAACTGATCCAATTTCTTTAGCTTGATCAGATAAACCGTCTAAATAATTTATAATTTCCTCTTTATAAGGAATTGTAACATTTAACCCACATAATTTTTTTTCATTAAAAACATTATCAATTTCTTGAATTGAGTTTATATCATAGTTTATGTAACTAAAGTTTAAATATTTATCATTTGAATTAAATTTCTCTAAAAAAAATCTCCTAGAAAACGAATAATCTATATTTTTTCCGATTAAACCGAATTGTTTTTTATTTTTCAATGCTTATGTGCTAGTCTTTCTAATAAAACTACAAACAAAATACCGATAAAAAGGAAAAATAAAGTTATCCATGTTTCAGTAATTGTGAAATCAGGAAAAAACAATGATACATTACCATACATGTCTTCATTTTTCCAAGGCCAAACACCTAGAAGTGAGCCAGCTATAAAACCTGTTATTATTGAGATTGTAATAGATTTATGTTTTTTTAATAGTGAACTTAATATATTTGAAAAAAAGACCAAACCAGATATGGACCCAATAGTGAATAGAACTATAACTTTAAGAAGATATAGTCTTTCAGGATCATTAATGAATTCAAAATTAAGTGAAATTATTTCGGTTAATGTATAATAAAGAGCATTTACTGAATCTACCATTATTAATGTATAGTTACCCATAAGAAGTAATAGGTATGATCCGGATAAACCGGGTAATATCATTCCTGATATGGCTATCATTCCTGAAAAGAAGATTATTAAACTTGAGTTTGCTACCTCTAAATTATCTGCAAAACTTATTAATAAACCCACAATTAAACCTATTAATATTCCTGTAAAAGTTTTAACATTAACTTTTTCTAACTGATAATATATTACATAAAATGATCCTAATATCATTCCAAAAAACATTCCAAATACATAAATTTCATAATCTTTGATTAGCTTATCTAATATAAGAGATACTGAAAAAAAACTTGCAATTACACCAGAAAAAAGTACAGTCAAAAATTTGCCATTAACTTCTGTATAAAAAGCCTTAAATCCCTTTGTAAATAAAATCTTAAATGAATGGAAATTAATTTTTTTAATAGAGTTTATTAAATCTTCATATATTCCTGTTACAAAAGCTACAGTTCCTCCAGAAACACCAGGAATTTTATTAACTGCACCCATTGCAAGACCTTTAATAAAAAGAATAAGATAATTATTTAACATTTTTTAATTTATTAAAAATCAGACTAGTAATGTCTTATTTTCTGTGAATTCTGGAAATGACTCAATTAGTTTTTCAGGTACTTGACAAGTTTTTGTTCCGCTTTGATAAAAATAAATCGCCTCATTTAGTTTGCCATTTTTTAATAAACAACCACTAATTGTAAAATCAAGGAATGCTTTATTTGGATGATGTTTTTTTGCTCTTAAACTTATTCTTAAAAGTTCTGACCATTCTTTATTATCAATTAAACATTTCAATAATCCTTTCCATATTTTCCATGATAAATTTTCTTTAAATTCAATAATTTGATTATAAAATTTAATAGCTTCTCTTGTATGTCCAGTACTTCTATGTATTATAGCGTTTAGCTCAATAATCTTAATACTATTATGATTATTATTTAATGCTTTTGAAGCTAAATATTTAGCTTGTCTAATATTTTTGTTCTTTAAGTAGTATTTAATTAGATATATCCACGCTTTTTCATTCCCCGGCTCTTCTCTTACTGAATTTTTAATATAATCAAGAAATAATTTTTTATTATTTATCTTCCTGTAACATTTTGCAATTCTGAAATAGATATATGAATTAGGCTCACTTAACTCTATAGAAAGTCTAAAATTCTCAAGAGCTTCATTTATTCTTCCAATCTTCTCTAAAACTTTAGCTTTTTCAATGTATGCTGACACAAACTGATCATCAGATATAATTGCAAAATCAAAAGCAGAAATAGCTTCTTTAAATTTTCCTTGTTTATTATATATTTTACCAATCTGATGCCAGGCTATTTTAGAGTATGGTCTCTTTTCTAAAACTGAACTTAATTCACTTATCGATTCTTCAATCATTCCTAAGTTTTCATAACAAAAAATAAGATTATAAAGTGATTGATAATCTTCTTCATCAGAGTCGAGGCATTTTTTAAAAAATGGAATGGCTGACTCAAAATCTTCAAGCAGAAGAAACTCCATAGCAATCATATTCCAAATTTCTATTTTATCATCAATAAAACTGAGAGCTCTTTTTAAGATATCTATTGCTTCTTCGCTCAAGTTATTTTTTGAGTAAATTGTGGCCTTCTGAAGGTAAACTTCTCTGTTTTCAGGATCTATTTCTTCAACAAAGTTTAAAATTTTATATGCTTCTTTATATTTAGAGTTAAAAATAAGTAATTCAGAGTTCAACAACATTAAATCAATATTGTTTGGGTGCTGATTCAAACCCATTTTAATAGCTTTATCTGCTAACGAAAAATTTGCCTGATCGATATAATGATGAGAGATATTAATGAAGTCTGATGAATCAAAGTAAAAGACGGCATTTGTCTTTAACATTTCTTCAAATTTTCTAAGAGAATTATTTGTGTTACTCAATGAGAATTTTTATTCTAAATTAATCATCTCATGAGTTCGTATTAATTCAGTTTAAAATTATTTTCAACAAAATAGTTAACATCTTAGTTTACTCAATTTTAACAATTTCCAATTTTTTATCTGACTCACTGAATAAATCTCTTACATTATTTGGTTTTTCTTTTTCTCTCCAAATAAAGCCTGGAAGTTTCATTTCATTTAAAATTATTTTATTTTCAGAAATAACATTTCCATCAGGTGTTTTATAAAAAGATACCTCTGAAATTTCATTATTTAAAAATTTTATGAGTATTGAACTTGCAAGAGTCTTATTCATTCCAATAAATTCAGCATCATCAGAGTACATGTAGTATAAAAGTGTGCTATTTTTAACAATGTAAACATTATCTAAACTTCCCTGATTGAAGTATCCATCTAGCTTTTCACCTTTTATCTGATTAAACCTATCATCATTTAATGAATCTTTTTGACTCATAAAAACATTCCCCCTAATTATTAGTGAATCAAGTTCTTCAGTTACTACATTAGATTTTAAAAAAATCTTATCTCCAGTTATTTGATTTTTACCAAACCATATTATTGGATTTAATTTATTTTTTTCTTCATCTGTTAACCTTTTAACGAGTTTTGAGTTTTTTGGTTTTTTTAATAATTTAATTAAACCTGTTTCTTGATTAAAGTGAATAGAATCAGATAATCCTCTTACATCAGATTTTAAAATCCTTACATCATAATACCCCTTTAAAATCTTTTTTTCATCAGGCCCTGTGATTGTAATTGTATCAGAATGAATATAAAGTGAGTCATTTTTAATTATATTAACTGCTAATGCATTTTTGGTTATAATTGCGGAGTCCTTTTCCTTAAAAATCTCCCCGTAATGTCCTGTAATTATAGATTTATTAATAGTATCATTAATTTTTATATTATATGACGCAGCTGCATATGATCTTTCATTTTCAAAGAAAATACTATCTCCATTTATAATTTTACCATCGTAATTAATAACCGCATCATCTCTAAAATATCCTTTTTGGTTAACTGTGTCATAGAAACCATTTTTACATAAAATACTATAATCTATTCCTGTAATTAATGTTTTATCATTAAAGTATGTGTGATTAGTCTCCGTAAAATATTCTAACTCCTCAGAATTTACATTATACTCAGGGTTATCAATAACAACATTTGATCTAAATATATATTTTTTGGGCCCCATATAATATGTGCCTGCGTTACTCTCTAATATGTTATCATTATCAATTACTCTTCCTTTAGAATCATAAAAAGCAATATTTTTTGTTCTATCTAGATACAGTGTATCTGTTTCTAGTTTCATATCAGGTCTTGTTAATTTAACATTACCATATGCAAAAGCTTTTTTTGAAGTTCCATCATATTCAAGATAATCAGATGTTAGAACTAATGAGTCTCCTTGGTTAAAATTAACTTGACCATTAGCTTTGAATGAATTTTCATTAAAGTAATAGTATGATAAATCAGATTCAATCTTTGCTCCATCATGAAATAAAATCACTCTTAAATCTTTATCTCTTTGTAAAATATTTGCACCTGGATATTCGATAGAGTTTCTTATAGATTTTCCAGCTTGTATAATTTCAATAGTTCTCTGATCTTGACTATTAACTGTATTTGCAGTAATTAGTAAGATTAATAAAAACTTGAAATAATTCATTTATTTCTGAAAATTGTTTGTGTTCTATCAGGACCCACAGATATTAACTTGATTGGTACATTAACAAAGGACTCTATATAATTTATATATTCAATAAGTTCATCTGGTAAATCATCTTCATTTTTCACATCTGTTATATCCATTTCCCAGCCCTTAAATTCAATGTAGTTTGGAGTTATGTCTTTAGATTTAATATCATATGGAAAAAAATCTATTTCTTTACCCTCTATAGTGTAGGATGTACAAACAAACAAATTTCCAATTGAACTCAATACATCAGATTTCATAATATTTAATTCTGTTACACCATTTATCTCTATTGAGTATTTAAGTGCTACTAGATCTAACCAGCCACACCTTCTATCTCTTCCGGTTGTAGCTCCATATTCATGGCCAATTTTTTTTATTTTTTCTCCAATGGAGTCAAATAACTCAGTTGGGAAAGGTCCGGAGCCTACCCTAGTAGTGTAAGCTTTAAATATCCCCCTTATATTTTTTATTTTATTAGGAGGAACACCTAAACCAGAACATGCTCCCGCAGAAGTAGTGTTTGATGATGTAACATAAGGATATGTTCCAAAGTCAATGTCTAACAAAGATCCTTGAGCCCCTTCAGCTAGTATCTTTTTTCCTTCTCTGATTGACTTATTCAAATAATTTTCACTTTCAATCAAATCAAAAGATTTCAAACATTCTATACCTTCAAAAAATTCTGCCTCTAATTGATCAAGATTTATATCTACTGTTTGATTAAAATTTGAAATTAGATTAAGGTGTTTTTCTTTTAAATTATCATATTTTATTTGCCAGTTATCATCTATTATATCTCCAACTCTAATACCATTTCTTCCAGTCTTATCCATATAAGTAGGCCCAATACCTTTTAAAGTTGATCCAATTTTTTTCTTTCCTTTAGATGCTTCAGAAGTTGCGTCAATAATTTTGTGAGTGGGAAGTATGATATGAGCTCTTTTAGAAATAAATAATTTGCTATTTAAATCAATATTAAATTTTTTTAATCCATTAATCTCATTTAGAAAAATTGCCGGATCTATAACTACTCCATTTCCAATTATATTTATTGATCCTTTATTAAAAATACCTGATGGAATTGTGTGAAGTACATGTTTATGCCCATCAAATTCAATTGTATGACCTGCATTAGGGCCTCCTTGAAATCTAGCAATAATATCATAATCTGAAGTGATGGCATCAACAATCTTACCCTTTCCTTCATCTCCCCATTGAAGGCCTAATAAAAGATCTAAAGACATAAATTATCTATTTTTTTTCTTTTTGCTTGTAGCGTATAAATATAGTGAATGATCCTTAATATCAACATCAAAAATTTTCTCAATATCATTTTTAATTGATTGAATTCTTGGATCACAGAATTCTTTGACTTCTCCAGTATCTGTAATAATTATATGATCATGTTGATTATTAAAATAACATTTCTCATATTGAGAAAAAGATTCTCCAAATTGATGTTTTCTGACAAGTCCACTCTCAAGTAATAACTCTATTGTATTATATAGAGTTGCTCTGCTAACTCTATAGTTTTTTTTGTTCATTTTTTCATATAATGAATCAATGTCAAAGTGACCTTCTATTGAATAAACTTCATTGAGAATACTAAATCTTTCAGGAGTTTTTCTATGATTGTGATGACTAAGAAATTTTGTAAAAACTTCAATAATTTCATCATTATTTTTTTTCTTCTTAAAAATCATTGTATTTATTTTCTAGATACTTTATCAACTCCATCAATTGATATAAGTTTTTTTAATAATTTATTTAAAATTACTTTATTTTTTACTTCTAAACTTATTCTTCCAATAAATGTTCCGTCAAGAGCTTCAAATGATATTTTACTCATATTAACACTCATTGAATTAGATATTATAGACGTAATATTATTCATAACACCTAAAGAGTCAATTCCACTCAATTGAATTTTTGCACTAAATTCATGATTTTCAGAATCTATCCAATTAGCTGAAATAACTCTGTAAGCATAATTAGACCTTAGAGCAATTGAATTTGGACAATCTTTCTTGTGTACCTTTATTCCATCCTTGACTGACACAAAGCCAAAAACCTTATCTCCAGGAATTGGACTACAACAGTTAGCCATTGAATATTTTAGCATCTCACTCTCCTTTCCAAAGACTAATTTATCAAACTTTATTAAGTCTACTGCGTCAGCAATTTTATCTATTTTTGTGTTATCAGAGCCCATTTGTCTCCTGAAAAATCCTAAATAACTATTATAGTCATTTGCAAATTTTTTAATTTGTTTATTGTCAATTGATCCATTTCCAATTTTAAAAAAAAGATCATTACTAGCATTAATTTTAAAGAACTTCATCATTTGACCTGAAACTTTATCATCAAGTTTTATTTTTAACTGTTTAAGTTTTCTTTCAAGTATTTCTTTTCCATCAATAGCTATTCTCTTTTTTTCTTCATTCAAGGAGGCTTTTATTTTTGATTTTGCCTTTGAAGTCTCAACAAATTCTAACCAGTTTACATTTGGTTTTACATTTTCAGAAGTGATAATGTCAACTTGATCTCCACTTTTAAGTACTCGACTTAATGGAACTAATTTACCATTAACTTTTGCCCCCCTAGTTTTGATGCCAATATCTGTATGTACATGAAATGCAAAATCTAGAGCAGTAGAGCCACTTTTTAAAGATTTTAAATCTCCGTTAGGAGTAAATACATAAATTTCCTTTGAATAGAAGCTAAGTTTAAAATCTTCCACAAAGTCTATAGCATGATCATTTTCATGATTTAGTACATCTTGAAGCTTATTTAACCAAAGTTCAACTTCATTTTTTTTAGATTCTTTATGTTTATAGCCAAAATGAGCAGCATACCCTTTTTCTGCTATTTCATTCATTCTCTCTGACCTAATTTGAATTTCTACCCATTTATTTTTTGGACCAACAACTGTAAGGTGAAGAGCCTCATATCCATTTGTCTTTGGAAGTGTAATCCAGTCTCTTAACCTTGTTGGATTTGGAGTATAATGATCAGTTATTATTGAATAGATTTTCCAGGCAATAAACTTTTCATTTTTTGGTGTTGATTTATAAATTATTCTAATTGCAAAACGATCATAAACTTCATCAAATGAAATATTCTTATTTTGAATTTTATTGTGAATAGAGTAAATTGATTTATTCCTTCCTAAAATTGAATATTTGATTTTTTGATCATCTAAATTTTTACTAATTAAGCTTTTAAACGAGTCAACATATTTCTCTTGATCTACAAATTCTTTATCAATATTGTTTTTAATTAGATTGTATTTTTGTCTATCTAGAATCTTTAAGCTAATATCTTCAAGCTCATTCTTAATATTATATAAACCAACACGATGAGCTAAGGGAGCGTATATATATATAGATTCAGAAGCCATTTGATCTTGCTTTGCCTTTGAGAGAAAGTCAATTGTCCTCATATTATGAAGTCTATCAGCAATCTTAATTAGTATAACTCTTATATCATTATGAAGAGTAAGAAGCATTTTCCGATAGTTTTCAGCTTGAACTGAATAATCTTCATTCTTTTTCAAGGTAGAAATTTTTGTAAGCCCATCTACGATTTTAGAAATTTCCTGTCCAACACTTTGATCTAAATCTTCAAGAGTTACATCAGTATCTTCTACAACATCGTGAAGAAGAGCTGACGCTATTGAAATATAATCTAATCCAATATCTTTGGTTACAATTTTAGCTACTTCAATAGGGTGGTGTACATATGGTTCTCCAGATTTTCTTTTTTGTCCATCATGACTATTATAAGCTATTACAAGTGATTCATAAATTATCTTTTTTTCTTTAGATGATATTTTTTGATAAGAACTATCAATTATATCATTATAAAGAATAGATATTTCCTTTGGTAATATTTGATTATCAACTAACACTTGTAAATTTTAAGTTACTTAAATTTACAAATAATAATTATGGATTGAAAGTGTTATTATTATTGAGAACTTGAATATTTATTAGAATATCTTCTCCATAATCTAGTTTGGTGAGTTTCTAAACTAATATTTCTTCCTGATATAAATGCGTGTGTTACATTGTTTGAGATAATATCTAGAGCATCACCTTTTGATATAAATAGGGTAGCACTCTTACCAATTTCTAGTGTTCCAAACTCATTATCAATTCCCAACATCTTTGCAGGATTAAGAGTTATCATTGATAATGCTACTTCTTTATCTATTCCATAACTTGAAAAACTTCCAGCATAAAAAGGCAAGTTTCTAATAGACACTCTAGATTGAGGTGCTCCGGACGGATCTATACTTACAAGTATTCCTTTATCAATCATTTTTTTAGCAAGCATAAAAGTCTCTCTTGGATCTGAATCCACAGATTGAGGAAATCTATATGGTTGTTTTACAACAACTGGAATATTATTTTCTTTAATGAAATCTAGCTGATTCTTTGCTTCTGAAGCACCAACTATGACTATTTTTTTAATATCAAAATTTTTAAAAAATAGAACTCCATCTACAATTTCTTTTTCATCATCAGCATATAAATATACTGTAGATTCTGCTTCAAAAATTGCTTTCATTGCTCTGCTCTTAAGGTTCATAGATTTATCTAAATTCATATTAGCCTTAGACTTATCAAAAAATTCTTTTAAATCATTAACCTGTTTATTGTAGTTGTTATTTGCTTTTAGACCTCTGTCTTCTCCAAGCCACCATCTTCCAAAGGTATATGGGCTTGGCCAATTGATGTGTAACCCCTGATCATATTTAATGACTGCATCTTCCCAATTCCATGCGTCTAGTTGAACAACTGATGAACTTCCTGAAATAACCCCCCCGTTAGGTGCAACTTGTGCTACAAGAACACCATTAGGTCGCATACTTTCAACGGCTTTTGATTCTGCATTGTAGGCAATAATTGACCTTATCTCTGGGAGATAAGTTCCAGCTTCATCATCATCAACTGATGCTCTTACAGCGTCTACTTCTACAAGACCTAAATTTGAGTTTAATGCAATTATTCCTGGATAAATATGATGGTTGGAAGCATTAATTATAGTATCGTATTTTTTATTATTAGAATCGGAAAACATATTTAGTAGTTTGTCTGTCCAATTTTCTTCAGAAGAAGCAATTAAATCAATTTTTCCGTCTGTGAATCCAATGACACTATTATTAATTATTTGTCCGTCACCAACGTGAGTTATTCCTCCAAAGATTAATACTGATTTATCTTGAGTAGGAGCAGGAGTCTGTTGAGAAAAAATCAGATTTAAAAATAAAACGTTTAATAAAATAATTTTTTTCATAATTTAAAATTCAGTGTGTTCACATGTAACTTCTATTTGTGGCATTGGATTTGGAAATCTAAGTTTTACTCCAGGTAAGTTTTCTCCAAGCATTTGTTGAATCAATATAGATTTTTCATCCTTAATATCTTTTAATTTTTGTTGGTGGTTGACTTGATCAAAAAAAAGTGCACCTTCAATGTATGTTTGCTCTGTCTTAGTAAAAAGTGACATAGGATGACCACTCCAAACTACAATATCTGCATCTTTACCAATCTTAAGACTCCCAACTTTATCATCTATATGAAGTAGCTTTGCTGGATTTAAAGTAACAAATTTCCATGCTTCTTCTTCAGAAACACCTCCATATTTAACTGCCTTTGCTGCTTCTAAATTTAATCTTCTAGAAAGCTCAGAGTTGTCAGAATTTAATGCAACCGTAACACCAGCATTATGCATAATTGAAGCATTATAAGGAATGGCATCATTTACTTCATATTTATAACCCCACCAATCAGAAAATGTAGACCCACCAACACCATGTTCAGCCATTTTGTCTGCAACTTTATATCCTTCTAAAATATGAGTGAAAGTGTTAATTCTAAAGTTAAACTTTTCAGCAACTTTCATCAGCATATTAATCTCACTTTGAACATAAGAGTGACTAGATACAAATCTGTCACCTCTTAATATTTCCCATAAAGTTTCTAACTCATCATCAAATCTAGGTTTTGTAACAGATCTTTTTTGTCTAGGACTTAGAGAGTTGTATTCTATCCAATTTTTTGCATATTCTTTTGCTCTATCAAAGTGGTCAACAAAAACTTGCTCTACACCCATCCTAGTTTGAGGAAATCTCGAGCCACTCCAATTTGATTGTTTTACATTTTCACCTAATGCAAATTTTATAAAAGGTGCGGCACCTTTAAAATACATATCATTAATTTCTGACCCCCATTTAAGTTTAATGATTGCAGATTGTCCTCCTATTGGATTAGCAGACCCATGAAGAATTTGAGCAGAGGTTACACCACCAGCTAAATTCCTGTATATATTAATATCATCTGGATTTATAACATCCATTATGGATACTTCTGCAGACGAGTTATGTCCTCCCTCATTTATACTTGAAGCTGCCATATGAGAATGCTCATCTATTATACCTGATGTAATATGTTTATTAGTTGCATCAATAACATTGAAATCAGCTGGTGTTTCAAGATTTTTACCAATTGCAACAATTTTTCCGTTATTGATTATAATATCAAAGTTTTCAATAATCCCATCGCTTTCATTAGTCCATAGAGTTGCATTCTTAAAATGAATGGATTGACTATTTGGGATAGACTTTAAACCAAATCCAACATTTGGGAATGTAACATTTGATACAAATGATGAGTCAGATTTTGACTTAAGTGATTTTTTTTCATTTGTATTATTTTCAACTTTCTTTTTTGAAACTGTAAATGAAAAATTATTATTATTAAAATCAGAACCTGTTCCAGAGAGACTTGTTGAAGAGGTTATTTTTGTTGAAATTTGTGCAAATGAAGGTTCTTCATTAATGCTATCAAAAAGTGTTAAACTTAACCAGTCATCAACTAGTGATACCTTTGATTTAATATCTATTGAATCTCTTTTGATTTTTGTCGAAGGCTTTGTCAGACTATTTGAAATCTTTATTTCATATGACTTATTATTGATTTGAATAGTATAATCTCCATCTACATTAATCTTATCAGTATTTTTTACAATATGTCTTTGACCATTAACCCAATTCTCATTAATTACAGTTTTATCTCCAAAAATTGGACCTGATGTTATTAAAAGATTAGCATAATAGCCCTTCTCTAATTTTCCAATCTTGTTATCTAAATTAATTGAACTTGCTGGAATAATTGTTAAAGCATCCAGAGCTGCCTTTTCACTTAGACCATTTTTAATAGCTTTCTTGATATTACTTAAAAAATCTCTTTTATTTTTTAGATCAGCGGATGTAATTGAGAAGGTAATACCACTTTTTTCAAGTACTCCAAGGTTAGCAGGAGCCTGATTCCAGTATCTTAATTGATTAATTGTTAATTTATCGTTTAGCTTTGAGTTAGATACATCAAATGCCTTAGGAAAGTTAACAGGAATTATAAGAGTGTTTGAGAATTTCTTTAATTCTCTTACATTTTCATATTCTTTTCCTGATCCTTTAATGATAAAATTTAAATCAAATTCTTCAGAAAGCTTAGCAGCTCTGTAAACATTTAATTTATCATTTGCATCAAAAAACTTTGGAAGCTCCTTATTTTTAATAATGGCTTCAATAGCTAAATCTTTTGAAATTGACTCACCTTGAGAATACCAATCTGAATCATAATGTAATTGTCTAATTAATGCAATTGCTCCCATCGTTGAAGAAGGATATGATTGCCCAGAAGTTAAGCTTTTTGAAAAAGAATAGTATTCAGCAGTTTTCTGTGATAAAACTCTATAAGATTCATTTTGTCCATCTATTAAACCAATTGCAAAACTTGTACCCCTGTGAATTCCATCATTTCTATGAGAATTTACCACACCAAATCCTATATCTCTGTACCCTTTTGCCTCTTTTTGATTATAATTATAATCTATAAAGCTATTGTAATCACTCAAGATATGATCGTTCCAATAATAACCATTCCTTGAAGGTTCATATTGAGAACTTCTACCAGAAGATTTCCTTTGAGGTTTTTTTACACCAAAAGAAGAGTGAGTTTCAATAAAAGATGGATATATATATTGTCCTTTTAGATCATATACTACACTGTTATTTGGCAGATTTAGATTTACACCAATATCTATAATTTTACCATCTTTTTCAATAAGTGTTCCATTAGTAATCATTCCATTGCTAGAATGAATATTAGCATTTGTGAATATATTATACTGATAATCCTTAGTTTTCACACCATCATTTACAATGAAATAATCTTGAGCATTTAGATTAAATGAAAAAAATATTAATAATAAAAAAAGTCTTTTCATATCAAATTAGTTTTTTATTGGATCCATAAAAAAATGGATAGTTTACTAATATAGTAATTCAGTTTAGAAAAGTATATAGATTTTCTAATTGATAATATTCAATTATATATACTGAAAGTTATTGCAAGTCCAATAAACAACCTCAATTTCACCTATAATTTACTTGATGTCAACTAGTTCTACATCAAAAATTAATGTAGCATTTGGAGGTATTACTCCATTTCCAGCTCCCATAGAACCGTATCCAAGCTCACTTGGAATAACTAATCTTGCTTTTGATCCTTTATTTAATAACTCCATAGCTTCATCCCATCCCTTAATCACTTGACCAACGCCACAAGTAAATTCAATTGGTGCGCCTCGAGTAAATGATGAATCAATTTCAGTTCCATCAATAAGTTGAAGAGAGTAGTGAACTGAAAGTAAGTCATTAGGTTTTGCATTGTTTCCTTTTCCTTTTGTTGAGATATTGTAATAAATTCCACTTTCTGTCTTAGACATTCCTTTTGTAATATCCTTGATTTTATCCTGTTCAGCTTCTGCTTTTGCAGCATCAGCATCACCTTTATTGGCTATATAGCTTTCAAAAACAGAAGGTGCATCAAATTTTTTGGCACTTTCACCAATTCTAATAATTTTTATTTTTTTAATGACGTCCTCTTGTTCTACGCTATCAACAATATCTTGTCCAGAACTGACTTTACCAAAAACAGAGTGTTTCCCGTCTAACCATGGCGTCTCAACATGGGTTATAAAAAACTGACTACCATTGGTTCCTGGACCTGCATTAGCCATTGATAATACTCCCGGGCCATCATGTTTAAGATCAGAACTAAATTCATCATCAAACTGATATCCTGGACCACCAGATCCAGTTCCTGTAGGATCACCTCCTTGAATCATAAAATTTTCAAGTACTCTGTGAAACTTTAGTCCATCATAATATGGTTTTCCCGATAATTGTTCATCAACAACTGGATGATTTCCTTCAGCAAGTGCAACAAAATTTGATACAGTTGTAGGTACTTGTTCAAAATATAATTGCAGAATTATATTTCCTTTTGATGTTTCAATGTCAGCGTACAATCCATCTGATAAATCAGAATTATTCATATTACATGAGTTTAAAGTTAGTATTGAGATTAAGATTAATAAATTCTTATTCATAGTTTTCTTTTAGGTGTTGTTTAATATCTACAATAAATTTTTTTTCAGTTTCAATTAAACTTAGTTTAGATACTCCTCCAGATGCATGTTCATGACCACCTCCACTAAAATATCTTGAGGCAAATATATTAACTTTAAAATCACCTTTTGATCTAAATGAAATTTTTATTATTCCTTCATCTTTTTTCTCTATAAAAAGAACAGAACATAAAATCCCTGTAACACTCAATCCAAAGTTTACAAATCCTTCACTATCTCCTTTTTTAAAGTCATTTTTAATCTGATCTTCTTCTGAAATTAAAGTATACACTACAGGAAGTCCATCTATTTTTTTGAAATTACTAATAGTTGACCCTAAGAGTTTCAATCTTTTAAACTGAAAATTATTATAGAGTTTTTCAAATATCTCAGTAATATTTACTCCATAATCAATCAATTGTGATCCAACTTTTAATGTTTTAGAAGTAGTCGAAGGAAACCTGAAAGATCCAGTATCTGCAACTATACCTGTATATAAACAAGTAGCAATATTTTTATCTATATTTTTATTATCAATTGCATTAATGAAGTCGAACACCATTTCACAGGTTGAGCTCATCTTTGAATCAGAAATCATGATATTTGCATAATTATCTGGATTTTCATGGTGATCAATCATGATTATTTTAGCAGATGAACTAGATATAAAGTTTGATAGGTTTCTAGCTCTTCCTAAGCTATTAAAATCTAGGGTAAAAATTACATCAGCATTTTTAAAAAGATTTTCAGACTTTTCTTTATCATTATCATAAACAATAACATTCTCTGAACCTGGAAGAAAATTTAAAATATCTGTATACTCATTGGGCGAAATTATGTTCACATCATTTTTGTCTTTAAAGAAATGATATAAGGCTAGACAACTTCCTAGAGCATCAGCATCAGGACTGCTATGAGGTATCAAAATAATATTTATCCTCTTGGAAAAAATATCATTGATTTTATTTTGAATTTGTTCATTCATGAGTGGGCTAATATAATATTATATTGAAAATTAAAATAAAGTAATTATTAAAACTTTGTATAATGATAGATATTGTTAAATTTGCCGCATGAATTCAAATAGAACATTTACAATGCTAAAGCCTGACTCAATTGAGCAGGGAAATATGCTTCCAATTTTAAATATGATTGAGAATGCAGGATTTAAAATTATTGCTCTTAAATATAAAAAAATGAGTAAAGACGAAGCTGAAAATTTTTATTCAATTCATTCAGATAAACCCTTTTTCAATGATTTAGTAAGTTTTATGACTCGTGGACCTATTATAGCTGCCACTCTAGAAAAAGAAAATGCTGTTGAAGAATTTAGAGAACTAATTGGATCTACAGATCCTCAAGAGGCATTGGATGGAACTATAAGAAAGAAATTTGCGAAATCTAAAGGTGAAAATGCTGTTCATGGTTCAGATAGTAATGAAAATGCATCAATTGAAATAGATTTTCATTTTGATTCTAATGAAATATTTAGCTAAGATTTAGATCTTTAATATATTCTTTTCCAAGTTCCTTGTTTATCAATTTTATAACCTTTTCTTTTTCAAAGCTTAGTTCCTCTTTTAATACAGAAGACTTTAGCTTTACATAGAGCACACCTCTTTTATAATATACTTTAAATGTATATTTCTGAATATTCTCCCCCATAGTTTTAATCCATGCATCTTGAACTTTGACATTATCAATTCCAATCCTAAAGTGTTTTTGAGAAAAAACATCTTGAATTACTTTTGAAAGATTTTTTACCTCACCTCTTTTATTCATTGTTTTTTAATTTTTCAAGATCAAATATTTCTTCTTTATTTTTTGACTCAGAAAGAGCATCCTTAACTCTATCAATATGAGTGTCAGTTATAAAAATTTGCCCAAAATCTCTTTTTTCCAAGATTTGAACTATTTGCCTGACTCTTTCTTGATCTAATTTATCAAAAATATCATCAAGTAAAACTATTGGAGAGTTTCCAAATTTTGTTTTATAGTAATCAAATTGAGCAAGCTTCAAAGCGATAAGAAATGATTTTTGTTGACCTTGACTTCCAAAATTCTTTATTTTATTATTATCAATTGTAAAATTCAGATCATCACGGTGAACCCCTTTTGAAGTATATTGTAAGAATCTGTCTTTTGATAAACTTTCACTAAGAATTTCTGAAAAACTCCCAGAGTTTAAATCACTTTTATAATTTATATCAACTGATTCATTACCTGAACTTATATCAGAGTAATACTTTTTAAAAATTGGAATAAATGCAGTCATGAATTTAAATCTCTCCTTGTATATTGGAGTTCCAATACTTATTAATTGTTGATCATATGACTCTATTGTGTCCTTATCAAATTTTCTATTAATGAAAAAGTATTTTAAAAGAGAGTTTCTTTGTGTAATAACCTTGTTGTAGTCAATAACTCTTTGGAGATATACTTTATCTACTTGACCTATCACTGAGTCAATGAATTTTCTTCTCATCTCACTACCTTCAATTATAAGGTTTCTATCATGTGGAGAAATTATTATAAGGTTTATTAATCCAATATGGTCTGAAATTCTTTTATATACTTTACCATTTCTTTTTATAACCTTTTTTTCACCTATTTTATAATAACAGTGAATATTTTCATTTCTTTCATCAATATTAAAATCTCCAGATATAGAAAAAAAATCAGATCCAGTTTTAACATTTTGTGAGGTAGAGGGATTAAAATAACTCTTTGTAAATGCCAAATGATATATGGAATCTACAATATTGGTCTTTCCAATTCCATTTCTTCCGATAAAACAATTGATCTTTTTATTAAAACTTAACTTGAATTTTTCAAGGTTTTTATAATTGTCAATTTTTAGTGAATGTAAAAACATAATAAGTATTCAAAATAAAACATTAATTTTGGGATTCAAAAAAATATTATGGCAACATTTAATAGAAGAGGATATAAAAAGAGTAAAAGTGATCAAGCTCAAAAAGGAGAAAAGAGTCAAACAGCTGAAGTATTTGAGTCATTAGACTCTACTGCAAATAAATCTGAACAATGGATACTAAAAAATCAAAATATTATTTTAACATTTATTGCAGTAATATCTATATCCGTTCTTTCTTATCTAGGCTATGAAAGATTAATAGCAGATCCTAATGAAAAAGAGGCAATAAGTGAGCTAAATAAAGCTCAATACTTCTTTGAACTTGCATTAGTTTCTAATGAATCAGATTCATTATTTAAACTTGCATTAAATGGTGGAGAGGGAAAATATGGTTTTTTAGATATAGTTAAAGAATATTCTGGAACAAAAGCTTCTAATCTAGCTAATTATTCAATTGGAATGTCATACCTAAATCTTAAAGAGTATGATAACGCTATAATTTATTTAGAAAAATTTAAATCTGATGATATACTTCTTAAATCAATTTCATTAGGAACTATTGGTGATTGTTTTTCTGAATTGAATCAACCAGATGAAGCTTTTGAGTATTATCAAAAAGCTTTTAAGCATAATGAAAATATTTATACAACCCCTAAATATTTATTTAAGGCTGCTTTAATTGGTTCTCAAATAGGTAAATATAGATCTTCAATTGATTTTTTAAATAGAATTAAAGATGAGTTTCCTGATTCTTATGAATCAAGTTTAGTTGAGGTTCAACTGGGTAGAATTGAAAATTTAAAAAATTAGTATGACTGCTAAAAAGACTGGTAATTCCATTTCCAGATCTATAAAAATAAACAATCCCAAAAAAATTAAGATTGCCTGTGTTATTTCTGAGTGGCACATTGAAATAACTGAAAGTTTTTACAGTGGAGCTTTAAAAAAATTTTTAGAATATGGGATTACAGAAGAAAATATTGATAAAATATATGTGCCAGGTAGTTTTGAATTAATTTTTGCAACTAAAAATTTAATTAACAAAGACTATGATGCAATTATATCTATGGGGTGTATTATTAAAGGTGAAACTAAACATTTTGATTTTATATCTTCAGCTGTCGTTAATGGCATGAAAGACCTTAACATTATATCTAATATTCCAATCATTCTATGTGTGTCAACTGATGATAACATTCAACAGTCATTTGATAGAAGTGGAGGTAAATTTGGGAATAAGGGAGCAGACTCCGCTGATGCAGCTTTAAAAATGATTTTAATAAATTCAAAATAAAACTTAATTGTTTAAGTTAAATAAAAATAGAAGATTCAATTATACACCTCGATTTTTCAGGGGAAAAGAAGATACTTCAATTAATTTTGAATCAAAGATTTCCAAATCTAGAGATCAATATAACTCAATTGATATGGGTATGAATTGGAGTGATCAGAGAGATAAAATGCGAAATACAAGAAACAGAGGTATTAATCTGACATTAATACTAATAGTTGTTTTTTTAATTTTGGTATTTTTATATATCATTGATTTTGATTTAACAATTTTCTACACCAATTAATGTCAGATATAGTA
Organism: Flavobacteriaceae bacterium; assembly: GCA_029252345.1. Lineage (GTDB taxonomy): Bacteria > Bacteroidota > Bacteroidia > Flavobacteriales > Flavobacteriaceae > Marisimplicoccus. The sequence goes on from JAQXBP010000065.1 coordinate 21,306, forward strand.
AAAATTTTACCAATTGAAGTTTCCAATAAAATTGCTGCAGGAGAGGTGGTTCAAAGACCTTCATCAGTTCTTAAGGAGCTTTTAGAAAACTCTTTAGATGCTAATTGTAGTAAAATTAAAGTTATTATAAAGAATGCTGGTAAAAATTTAATTCAAGTTATTGATGATGGTGATGGTATGACTATAAAGGATATGCATTCATCTTTTGTTAAGCATGCAACTTCAAAAATTAATTCTATTGATGATGTTTTTTCTATTTCTTCAATGGGTTTTAGAGGAGAAGCTTTAGCTGCTATTTCTTCAGTTTCTATGATTGAAATGACATCAAGTAAAAAACCTAAGAATGAAGGTTATTTTATTGAGATGACTGGTGGAAAAACAATCAATGAAAGGGAGCTAAGTTTAGATAAAGGAACTTCCATTAAAGTGAAAAATATTTTTTTTAATGTTCCGGCAAGAAGAAACTTTTTAAAATCTGATTTTGTAGAGTTAAGACATATTATGAATGTCTTTCATAACGTAGCTATTTCTAATCATGAGATTGAATTTTCATTTATAAATAATGACGAAGAGGTTTTTTATTTAAAAAAAGAATCTATCAAAAAAAGAATTATATCAGTCTTTGGAGAAAAAATTAGAGAACATTTGATTCCACTTAAAGAAAACACTCAAATAGCTAATCTAAATGGATTCATTTTAAAACCTGAATTTGCTAAAAAATCAAGATATAATCAATTTATTTTTGTAAATAATAGACCTATTAAAAGTCAATTTATCAATCATTCAATTTCATCCTCTTTTGATGGTCTTCTAAGAGATGGCTATTATCCAGGTTATTTTTTATTTATAAATATAGATCCATTGAAAATTGATGTGAACGTACATCCAAATAAAACCGAAATTAAGTTTGATGACGATCAAAGCCTTTATTCCATAATTAATTCAGCTGTAAAACATTGTTTAGGAATTTATCAAATTAGTCCAGTACTTGACTTTGAAAAAGATTCATCTATGGATATATCCTATAACCAGATTAACACAGATCCTAAAATACCCAGTATTGAAGTTGACTCAGAGTTTAATCCATTTAAAATTTTTAATGAGAAGGATTTTATTAAAAAAGATTCTAATCTAGAACTAAGTGATAGTATATCTTATGCAAATGAGGATAACAAACTATCTTCAAAAATCTTTCAAATTTTTAATAAATATATAGTTAGCACTAGTACATCTTCTTTGATTATAATTAATCAGAATTTAGCTCATCAAAGAATCCTCTATGAAGACTTTTTGAAATCAATTTTTGAAAGTTCTTCTGAATCTCAAAAACTAGTCTTTCCTATTGAAATATCATTAACTAAGTCCCAATTAATTTTGTTTAAAAAAATTACAACTGAGTTTGATTCTCTAGGGTTTGTCTATGATTTATCAAATACTTTGTTAAGTATAAGTTCAGTTCCAACTCAATTAATAAATAATTCAATTGAAGAAATAATTGAGGATATTCTTGATGATGAAAACATTTTTGATAAATCAAAGAATTTTAGCTATTCAGATTTTTTTGCAAAAAAACTTTCAAAAAGTTCATCAATTAAAACAGGTCAAAGTTTAAATTCTAATGAACAAGAGTTCCTGGTAAATCAACTTTTTTCGTGTAAAGAGCCAAACCTATCGCCTGACAATAAACAAATATTTATTACTTTAAATAAAAACGATATAGAAAATAGATTTTGATGGGAAGAGTAAGCGAAATAGTAAAACATTTAATAATTATAAACGTTATATTTTTTATAGCATCTAATGTTTTTGGTGAATTAATGTATGATTTATTTGCAATGCATTATCCAAATAACCCAGATTTTATATTGTGGCAACCAATTTCTCATATGTTCATGCATGGTGATATTACTCATATCTTATTTAATATGTTTGGACTTTGGATGTTTGGAACACCTTTAGAACAGATGTGGGGTAAGCAAAAGTTTATTTTCTTTTATTTATCAGCTGGTCTTGGTGCAGCTCTAATTCAAACT
>JAQXBP010000066.1:0-5068 GCA_029252345.1 Flavobacteriaceae bacterium
AAATATGGAAAAGATATATCTATTGCCGGAGTTGCAACTGGAGCTATAGCTATTGGTGCTATGATTGCAGAAAGATTAAACCTACCATATGCATATGTAAGACCTGAACCAAAAGGACATGGTTTAAAAAACCAGATTGAAGGAAATATTAAAAAAGGATCTAATGTTGTAGTTATTGAAGATCTAATAAGCACTGGCAAAAGTAGTTTAAATGCAATTAATGCATTGAAGTCTGAAGCTTATAATGTAATGGGTATGTTATCTATTTTTTCATATAATTTTGAGTTTGCGAATAAAAAATTTGAAAACGAAAATATTTCAATTAATTGTTTGTCTGACTATAATACTTTAGTTGAGCTAATTCAATCTGAAGGAAAACTCGATTATCAAGAGATCAATAGATTAAAAAAATGGAGAGAAGACCCAAAAACGTGGAGCTAGTTTAGATAATAATTTTAATTTCTCCTGTATTATATTCACCAATTCCCAGTGAATTGATTTTAACTTGAATTTTGCCGTTTTCTAAAACCTTAACAACTTTACCTTTTAAAATTTTTCCATTTAATAAAAAAGTACATCTTTCAAGTCCATATAAATTTAGATGATACTCTTTTGAGAGTTCATTTGCATTATAAACTTTTGGTAAATAAAGTTTATAATTTTTAACTAATTCTTGTAAAACAACATCTACAGAAACATCTTTCTTAGATGAATGCTTAATAGAAGTTGCATTTGGTAAATTTCTAAATATAATTTGATTAATATTTATTCCAGCTCCTATTATTGTTGAATAAATTTTATTTGACCTAACTAAATTTTCAATTAATATTCCAGAGATTTTTTTATTTCCTGACAAAATGTCGTTGGGCCATTTAATTAATACTTTATTAGATGTAAATTTTCTAATTGTCTTTAACACTGACAATGAAACAGCATAATTAATGGCATATGGTAAATTAGCCGGAATCTTTGGAAACTTATAGTATAATGAACAAATAAGGTTTTTTCCATAACTAGAATACCACCTATTATTGAGTTGTCCTCTTCCTCCATATTGGTGTTTTGCAGAAATCAAATCTCCACAAATTATTTTTTTTGATTTAATTAACATCTTTACTTTGTCATTTGTTGACCTAGTGGCATTAACTTTGATTATCTTAATAGTAGACATGTTATTAAAAGTAATAAATTTGAAAAAAGAAAAACTTAATGGTTAAATCCAAATTGCAAGAAACTAAGTTAATTGATGAAATATTATTTAGTATTGATGATGTTAAGGGTGTTGACGTAAATATAATGGACCTTTCAAAGATTAGCAATACAGTATGCGGATTTTTTATTGTATGCACAGGAACATCAAATACTCATGTTGCTGCAATTTCAAATTCTGTAAGAAGACATGTTAGTAAAAAACTAAAAGAAAAACCATTTAGTACTGAAGGGGTTGAAAATCAAGAATGGGTATTAATTGATTATGTTGATGTAGTTGTTCATATTTTTCAAAGAGAAATAAGAGAATATTATGATCTTGAAAACCTTTGGGGTGATGCTAAAATTACAAATGTTGAATCAAAAGCTTAATTAATGGCGAATAAGAAAAAAAATAATAAATCAAAAATTAACATATATTGGTTCTATGCTTCAGTAGTATTTTTCATTCTAAGTATAGGACTACTAGGAGGAGATTCTGGACTACAGAATACTCAACCTATTGATATTTCAACATTTGAAAACTACCTTAAAAATGGCGACATAAGTAAAGTATCGATAATAAATCAAAGATATGCAAGAGTTACTTTAAATGAGAATGCTTTAGATAAAGACATTCATAAGAGTGCAAAAGCTAAAAATTTATTAGGACAAGATAATTTAGCAGGTCCTCATTATCAATTTGAAATTGGAACACCTGAACTATTTGAAACAAAATTACAAGAAATTAGAAATTCCGAGAACTTAAATTTCTCTGTTGAATTTGTAACTATGGAGAATCGATGGTTGGATGTTTTGCTTGGGTTTCTTCCAATAATTATAATAATTGGTATTTGGATATTTTTGATGAGAAGAATGTCTGGAGGTGGAGGTGGTGCTGGAGGTCAAATTTTTAATATAGGAAAGTCTAAAGCTAAATTGTTTGATCAAAATACAGAGGTTAAAGTTACATTTAAAGATGTTGCAGGTCTAGAAGGTGCTAAAGAAGAAGTACAAGAAATTGTAGATTTCCTTAAAAACCCTAAAAAATATACTGTTCTTGGAGGTAAAATACCAAAAGGAGCCTTATTAGTTGGCTCACCTGGAACAGGAAAAACTTTATTAGCAAAAGCAGTTGCTGGGGAAGCTAAAGTTCCTTTCTTTTCTCTTTCTGGATCAGATTTTGTTGAAATGTTTGTTGGAGTTGGTGCTTCTAGAGTTAGAGATTTATTTAAGCAAGAAAAAGAAAAATCTCCTGCAATAATTTTTATTGATGAAATTGACGCTATTGGAAGAGCTAGAGGAAGAGGGAATATGACTGGCTCAAATGATGAAAGAGAAAACACTTTAAATCAACTTCTTACTGAAATGGACGGATTTGGGACAAATACAAATGTTATTGTAGTTGCTGCAACAAACAGGGCAGATGTTCTAGATAAAGCATTAATGAGAGCAGGAAGGTTTGACAGACAAATATTTGTTGACCTACCAGACTTAAATGAGAGAAGAGAAATTTTTAAAGTTCATTTAAAGCCATTAAAAAAATCAAGAGGTCTTGATCTTGAGTTTTTAGCAAAACAGACTCCAGGGTTTTCCGGTGCTGATATTGCAAATGTTTGTAATGAAGCTGCTCTAATAGCGGCGAGAAATAATAAAAAATCTGTTGGCAAGCAAGATTTTCTTGATGCTGTAGATCGAATTGTTGGTGGACTTGAGAAGAAAAATAAGATAATTACTAAAGAAGAAAAAAATACAATAGCATTTCATGAAGCTGGTCATGCACTTGTTAGTTGGCTCCTTGAGCATGCAGCTCCTCTTGTCAAAGTTACTATTGTTCCAAGAGGACAATCCCTAGGTGCAGCTTGGTATCTTCCAGAAGAACGAATGATAGTAAGAACTGAACAAATGCTTGATGAAATGTGTGCTACCTTAGGTGGACGTGCTGCAGAAAAAATTATATTCAATAAAATATCCACTGGTGCATTAAGTGATCTGGAAAAAGTAACAAAACAGGCAAGAGCTATTGTTTCTGTTTATGGTTTAAATGATAAAATCGGAAATATTACTTATTATGATTCTAGCGGGCAGGGTGACTATAATTTTACAAAACCTTATTCAGAAGAAACAGCAAGAAAGATTGATGAAGAAATCTCTTTGATTATTGAAAAGCAATATAAAAGAGCATGTTCAATTCTTAAAAAAAATAAAAATAAGTTATCATCATTAGCATCTAGATTACTTGAAAAGGAAGTCATTTTCAAAGAAGATCTTGTAAATATTCTTGGAGAAAGACCATTTACTAAAGAAATTGAATTAACCAAAGAAGTAAAAGACAATAATAAAGATTAAATATTTTGGGGTTTTGGGACTTTTTTAAGAATAAAAAAAATGAAGATTTAGACGAAATAGACTCCCCTATTTCTAAAGATGACACTAATGATCTAATTTTTGCAAAGAATTTTACAAGTTTTGGAGGAAGATTCATATTTATTGATGAAAAAAACTCAACAAACGAAATTTTTCAAAAAATTATAGACGAAAATCAGTGGACTGATGAAAATGTTTGTTCACTTGATTCAAACATTTCAAAAAACCTTAATATTAGACTTATTAGAAAAATTGATAATGATAATGTTAAAGCTCTAGTTACTGAATGTGAGTTTTTACTATCTAATACAGGTAGAATATTAATATGTAACAAGCAGATTAAAAGTAATAGAATTGAAGATCTCCCTTCTGTAGTTATTGTTCTTGCTAAATCTAATCAATTTGTATCAGATGTAAGTGAAGGGATGACAAGGTTAAAAAAGAAATACAAAACAAACTTTCCATCAAACATAACAACGATTAATGTTAAAAATAAGCTTAACGAAGACAATTTTTTAACTTATGGTAATAGTGCCAAAGATATTTATCTAATATTAAGTGATGATTAATTTTCTGCCTAGACTAATTACTGGTATCATTTATATTTCACTTATTACAGTATCAATAATGCACAGCTCACAAAGTTTTATTATAGTCTTTGCTCTTTTAACATTATTTGCTACCTATGAGTCTCATGAATTATGGAAAAAAATAAAATTAAATAAACCCAATCAATCCTTAGTTTCTCGTCTACCACAATATTTTGTATTGCAATCCATGACTGTATTAATTCTAATTCCTTTCTCTTTTGATGAATTTTATAATCCATTTACAATTTTATTAATATTTATTTTAATTTGGATAAGTGATACAATGTCATATTTTTTTGGGTCTTATTTTGGCAGAAGAAAAATGAAAATTAAAGCTTCACCTAATAAGACATGGGAAGGTTTCATAGGAGGATTATTGTGCTCAGTAATTTTTAGTTTAATTTCTTTTAATTACATTCAGGAAATCTATCCATTTTGGAAAACAATATCTCTTGGATTATTAATTCCTGTTTTTGGATTATTTGGTGATATCTATCAATCTAAAATTAAAAGAAAGGCTGGGGTCAAAGACAGTGGTACTATTTTGCCTGGCCATGGAGGTTTTTTTGATAGGCTTGATAGCGCAATGGGTGTTTCATATATAGCTATGATAATTACTTTAATATAATGTTTCATAAAGAAGGATTTAAAATTATTGTTTTCAATTTTTTAATGAGTACCTCTCTGGTGATTTCATTTGAAATTTTAATTAATTCCGAAAACATTAAAAATATTCTTCAAATTTTAGTTTTATCTCAATTTCTAATTATTTTATATTTTTTTAGAAACCCAAAAAGAAATATCATACTAGATTCTGACAGATTATTAAGTCCTGCAGATGGAAAGATAGTTGCAATAAATAATGTTTTTGAAAATGAATTCTTTAAAAGTGAAAGAATTCAAATTTCTATTTTCTTATCACC
>JAQXBP010000067.1:0-3702 GCA_029252345.1 Flavobacteriaceae bacterium
TGGGGTTTCGATCTATCAAAATTTTCTTTAGCCATAGCAGTATTTTTTTCTTGTTTTTTTACGAGCTGCAAATTTATAATTTTTTTCTTATATATAAACTGATTTAACGTTTTTTTTTATTACTATATTTATTTCTTTATATCTTTAATATTAATTAATCAAGAATGTTAAAAAAAATAAGCAATATTTTATCTGTTTTTGTAGGTCTAACAGTGATTAATGTGTGGTTATTTAGAGCTGCTAAATCAACATCTTTTAGAGGAGGAAATGCTTCTAATCTTATGGAAGAATTTGCAGTTTATGGCCTTGAAGATTATTTTTTAATAATTGGTATTATAAAAGTTTCTCTAGCTGTAATTTTAATCCTAAGTGTATACTTCAGTAAATTAAAGCTTTTTGCTTCACTTGGAATTGCAATTATGATGATTGTTGCAATATTTATGCACTTAAGTGTTGGAGATGAATTAATAAAGTCTATGCCAGCTACAACTATGCTTATTAGTACACTGATAATTGCTTACTCAGCTAAGAATTCAAAATGATTTCTTAGTTGTAATATCTTTAAAAATAAAATAAAAATGGAAATTAAAAGTATTCAAAAATTTAACACTGTTAATTCAATAGCATTATTGACTATGTCATTATGGGGGTATATAGACACTAATTCTGTTACAGCACTAATTCCAGCAGCATTTGGAACAATTCTTTTTGTTTTAGGTATGCTGTTAAACAAAGAAAAACTTATAAAAATGGTAGCCCACCTAATTGTTCTTTTTACACTTTTGATATTAGCGGCACTAACTATTCAAGTTTTACCTGGAGCAATTGAAAGAGGTGGAATTGGACTCGGAAGAGTTTTAATTATGACGGCTACTTCATCAATTGCAATGATTATTTTTGTAAAAAGTTTTATTGATAACAGAAAATCTCGCTAGTTTTTCAATGCAATTTCGTAACTTATAATTATGAAAAAAGTTGATAAATCATACCTTAAAAGAAAGATTAACAAACTGAATAAAAAAATTCACAGATCTGAATCTCAAAATGAAGAAAACAAGACATGGTGGAGAAAGATTAAGATTACTAAACTTAAGGACAGATTAAATCAAATTGATTCATAATAATGAAAAAAACTTTTTTTCTAACTCTCATTTTATTGAACTCTTCATGTAGTTCAGTAAAGTTTTTAAATAATTATTCATCCCTAAGTAATCCTATCTCAAACTATTCAACTGATAATGCTAATCTACAAAACTGGCATAATCTTGATCCGGAAACTGATTCAATTCCTGGGACTAGTACAGAAAGAGCACATAAAGAACTACTTAAAGATTTAGATGGAAATAAAGTGATTGTCGCAATAATAGATACAGGTTTAGACATAAAACACGAAAATTTATCTAATAACATATGGATAAATAATGATGAAATTATAAATGGATTAGATGATGATGATAATGGGTATGTTGATGATATAAACGGCTGGAATTATCTTGGTTCCTCATATAATGAAACAAGAGAAATGACTAGGCTTTTAAGAGATAATAAAGTAACTAATAGTAAATATAGCCTTGTAAAAGAAGAAATAAAAAAGGAAGTTGAAAAGTCCAATGAACAATTAAACATTTTAAATTATTACAATCAAATTCTTGGAGATTCAAAAGAGCTTATTTCAGAGTATCTTAATGAAGATAAATTTAGTATTGAAGATGTTAATAAAATTGAAACTAAAGATGAAAAATTAAGTCGTGCTAAAAATATTTATATAGATTTTGAATCCTATGGCTATACAAAAGAATACTTAAATGAAGGTATAGAACAATATAATGATTTTATTAATTATCATTTTAATATTGATTTCAATGGAAGAACAACCAATGATGATATTTATAATATTAATGATACTGATTACGGAAACTCCAATATAAATAACATAAAAGAGAGTGAATCTCATTCCACCCATGTCTCAGGAATAATTTCTGGGGACAGACATAATAGTGGTGGGAATAAAGGAATAAATAATTTAGTTGAAATAATGGCTTTAAGAGCAATACCAAATGGAGATGAATATGATAAAGATGTAGCTAGAGCTATTAGATATGCAGTTGACAATGGAGCAAAAATTATAAATGGAAGTTTTGGTAAATATTTTTCATCTAACCCTGAATGGGTAATTGATGCTATAAAATATGCGTCAGACAATGATGTTTTAGTTATTGCTGCTGCTGGAAATGAATCTAAAGACTTAGATTCACTATCTAATGATAATTATCCCAATGATCAATTCTTTAATAAAAATGAGTTTTCAGACACTTTTATTAAAGTCGGTGCATCAAGTATTAATTTAGATGAAAATTTTACCGCATATTTTTCAAACTATGGTAAAATTAATGTAGATATTTTTGCACCAGGTGTTGATATTTATTCCTCAGTACCTAATAATAAATATAAATTTCAAAGTGGAACTTCAATGGCATCTCCAGTAGTATCTGGAATAGCTTCACTAATAATGTCATACTTTCCAAAGTTGTCTGCAAAAAAAGTTAAAGAAATTATCTTAGAGTCTGGTATAGATATAGACTTAAAGATCGGGAATCTTGGCGACAATAAACATTTTAGAGAATATTCAAAGTCAGGAAAATTAATAAATGCATACAATGCACTAATATTGGCATCTAGAAGTAAAAGAAAATAATTTCTTTAATTAATACTAACTTCTTTATTAGCTAACTGACCACATGCTGCATCAATGTCTTTTCCTCTTGACCTTCTGACAGTTACAGTGATTTTATTTTTTTCTAATAAATCTTTATAAAGATCTATCATACTTTGACTTGCAGATGTAAAATTTTCATCACCAATCGAATTATATTCAATAAGATTAACCTTTGATGGAATAGATTTACAATAGTTTACTAATGCATTTATATCATCAACACTATCATTTATACCTTTCCACACGATATATTCAAAAGTTATTCTTCTTTTTGTTTTTGAGTACCAATACAATAAAGATTCTTTAATATCCTCTAATGAAAATTTAGTTGAAAATGGCATAATCCTATTCCTTGTATCTTCTATGGCTGAATGAAGTGAAAGTGCTAGATTAACTTTTAAATTTTCATCAGCAAGTTTTTTTATCATTTTAGGAATTCCTGAGGTTGAAACTACAATTCTCTTCTGGGACATATTGAGACCCTTATCTGATGATATTTTTTTAATTGATTCTATTAGATTGTTATAATTCATTAATGGTTCACCCATACCCATGAAAACTATATTTGAAAGAGATCTTTTAAAATATTTTAGACTTTGGTTATTAATTGTAACTACCTGATCATAAATTTCATCAGGATTAAGATTTCGCATTCTTTTCAATTTTGATGTAGCACAAAATTTACAATCAAGACTACAACCTACTTGAGATGAAACACATGCAGTAGTTCTATCATCAGTTGGAATCAAGACTGATTCAACTGTATAATCATCAAAAAGTTTTACCGCATTCTTAATAGTGCCATCAGAGCTTTTTTGAATTTTATCAACTTCTATATGGTTAATTACAAAGTTTGAATCCAACATGAGTCTTAAATCTTTAGATAAATTTGTCATTTCATCAAAAGAATAAGTTGATTTTTTCCAAATCCATTCATAAACCTGTCTACCCCTGTATGAATCAAATCCTTTTTGTTCAAAAAATTC
>JAQXBP010000068.1:0-4351 GCA_029252345.1 Flavobacteriaceae bacterium
TCAACCTTATTAAGTTTTAAACCAGCATAAAATTGCTCACTTTCTGCCATTGGAGTTCTAAAATCTTTTTCACCAGTAAGAACCATAGTAGGAGTCTTAACATTTCCAACATAGCTAATAGGGGATCTTTTTAAATAACTTTCAGGATCATTCCAAGGCAAGTCTTTAAACCAGTATTTATAAAAATATCCGATATTGTCAGCATATAAAACAAAACTATACCAATTAATAACTGGTTTTGCTACTACTGCAGCAGTAAATCTATCTGTTTTTCCAACTATCCAAGCTGTTAACACTCCACCTCCACTCCCTCCGGTTACAAAAAGATTAGTTTCATCTATATATCCTTTATCAATAACAAAATCGACTCCTGATATTAAATCATCATAATCTTGACTAGGATAATTATGATGAATTAAATTTGCAAAGTCTTTTCCATAACTAGTACTCCCCCTTGGATTTGTATATAAAATAACATAACCTTTAGATGCAAAAAGTTGAACCTCCGATGAAAAATGAAATCCATAGTTTGTATGAGGCCCTCCGTGAATTTCTAAAATTAAAGGATATTTTTTAGAACTATCAAAGTTTGGAGGTTTAACAATCCATCCATGAATCATCTTACCATCAAAAGATGACTCGTACCATATTTCTTCAACATTACCCAATTTTTTATAATCAAATAGGTCCTTGTTTAAATTTGTTAATCGTTTTTTTGATCCTTTATAACCAACAGCAAGGTCAGCAGGATTATATGATGTGCCGAATGTAAATGAGTATCTGTTGTTTTTAGATAAACTAAAAAAACCACCGCTGTAAGGTCTTGAAAATGATAACCCTCCAATTTGATCTACTTCAGTTTGGAATTTTCCTTCTAAAGTAGTTGATCCAATTTTGGTTATTCCTTTATCATCAAACTGAAAATATATCCTCTTATCATCTCCAGCCCAATAAATATTTGAAATATTTCTATCAAGATTTAATTGAATTTTAAATTTACTTGAACCATCTGACTTCATTACATATATCGAATTTTGTTGATAGCCTAGGTACTCATCATCATAACCTAAATATGCAATCATAGAATTATCATTTGAAACTTTTGGACTTGAATCAGGACCATCACGAGAAGTAAGTGCTTCATGTTTCCCTGATTCTAAGCTTAGAGTATAGATTTCAGAATTATTGGTATTATAGTCAGAATCATCATTCAAGTTTGCAGAAAAAATAATTTTATCATTACCAAGCCACTCAGCCTGACCAGCTCTTTTTTCGGGTTTAATATTACTAATTTGCCTAGGTGTTCCTCCGCTAACTGGAATAGTAAAAAATTGTACTTCACCAGGTTTTCTATATCCTGAATTGTCATATCTGTAGTTTAGATCAGATATCTCAACAGGAGGATCATTCCATTTTGCACCCTTAGGTTTCTCAGGCATCTTAATTAAAGTCTCCCTTTTACTATCTATAAATGATGAAAATAGGATATAATTGTCATCAGGTGACCATTTAATTGATTGAATTGAATATTGAAAGTTTGTTAACTTTTGAATTGAATTATTTTTTAAGTCAAAAAGAAATATTTGTGATTTACTATCTCTATTTGATTGAAAGATAAATTTGTCTCCTTGATTTGACCATTTTGGAGAGTTATCCTTATAGTTACCTGTTGTAATTGGCCTGTTATTTGTTCCATCATAATTTATTAACCAAATGTTTGAAAAACTTTGATCTGTCATTATATCATTATAATTTCTTTGATATAAAACTTTATCTCCACTTGGAGAAATTTCAGTATTAGATACATACTCTAGGTCAAATAAATCAATAGGCTCAAAAATATTTGAAGTTTGAGAAAATACACTTGAAGTGATTAGAGATATAAGTAAGATTTTTTTCATAAATTAAATTAATTAGTAAAATTTGATTTAAAGTTATTAAAATTAGAATGTTAAAAAGAATTATAAACTTAATAATATTATTGCTTGTTTTTTCTTGCAATAGAAATAATAATAGTCCAAATATTGTTTTCATTTTAACTGATGATCTTGGATATGGAGACCTATCTTCCTATGGTTCAGAAATCATAGAAACTACTAATATTGATAAACTAGCAAGAGATGGGGTAAAATTAACATCTTATTATGCAGCTCAACCAGTTTGCTCTGCTTCAAGGGCAGCTATCCTTACAGGTAGTTATCCTAATAGAATTGGAATTTATAATGCTTTTGGACCCAATTCAAATTCAGGTATTAATCATAAGGAGTATACTATTGCAGAGATGTTAAAAGAAAATGGTTACGCTACAGGAATCTTTGGTAAATGGCATCTTGGAAGTAGAAAGGAGTTTTTTCCTACTAATCATGGTTTTGATCAGTTCTACGGAATATTATATTCAAATGATATGTGGAGATGGCATCCTGAATATCCAGAGGGATATCCAGAAGATCTTCTACTTTATAAAAATGAAAATCCAATAAAAGAGATAACTGATCAATCTGATTTAACAAAGGATATAACTTCTGAAAGTATTCGTTTTATAGAAGAAAATAAGGATGGTCCGTTCTTTCTTTACATTGCACATCCTCAACCTCATGTTCCACTTTTTGTATCTAAAGATTTTGAAGATATAACTGGAAATGGACTCTATGCAGATGTTATAACAGAAATAGATTATTCAGTAGGTAGAGTGTTAAAAAGTTTAGAAAAAAATGGGTTGTCTGAAGACACTATAGTTGTCTTTACCTCAGACAATGGGCCTTGGTTATCTTATGGAAATCATTCTGGATCTTCAGGAATATATAGAGAAGGAAAGGGCACAACCTGGGAGGGAGGAGTAAGAGTGCCAAGTATTATTAAGTATCCTAAAAAATTAAAATCAAATGTAATTAATGAGCCTGTTATGGGAATTGACTGGTTACCAACTTTTGCTCACATCACAAATTCAAATCTTTCAGAAAATAAAATAGATGGAAAAAATATTTGGCCATTACTATCTGGTAAAACTGATAAATCTCCTCATGAAAAGTTATATTTTTACTACAGAGTAAACGAATTACACTCAATAAGAATGAATAATTGGAAAATACATTTTTCTAGATCATACAGATCACTTAATGGTAAAAATGGTGGTATAGATGGTATGCCTGTTAAATACGAAATGAATCTAATAGACAAAAATGAGCTTTATAATTTAAATGATGATCCTGAGGAAAGAAATAATGTTTATGATAAATTTCCAGAGATTGCGTCGAAAATGGAAAAGCTAGGGGAAAAAGCAAGAGAAGAATTAGGAGATAATTTAACTGGTTTTAAGGGAAAAGAAAACAGAAAAGCTTGGAAATAAAAAACCCCGACAAAAGAGCTCAAATCAAATGTCGAGGTTAAAAAAGTGGGCGCTGAGGGATTCGAACCCCCGACCCCCTCGGTGTAAACGAGGTGCTCTAAACCAACTGAGCTAAGCGCCCTAAAAATTTCAAGCTGTAAATATAATCTATTTTTAATGATCTTTTACCAGACTTTTTTAATTTAGTTTTATGATTAATAAAATTAAACTTCTCGATGGAAGTATGTCATTTCCAATGGAACAACAAGGATATGATTTAAAGAATAAATTATGGACTGGAAGTGCATTAATAAATGATCCTGAAGTAATTAAAAATATACACAAAGGTTATATTTCTTCTGGAGCAGATTATGTCTCAACATCGACTTATCAAATAAGTTTTGATAGACTTAAAAATATGGGATATCAATCTTTAGAGATTAAAAATATATTTCAAAAATCAGTAGATCTTGTAAAAGAAGCAATTTTAGAATCAAAATCTGAACGAAAGATTGAAATCATTGGAAGTTTTGGACCTTATGCTTCATTTGAGCCTAAAGCATCGGAATATATTGGTCTGTACGACTCAACTGACGAAGAAATACTTAAGTTCCATCTTAATAATATTAACATGATCGAAGAAACAGATCTTGATATTATACTATATGAAACAATACCATGCTTAAGAGAAATTAAAATTCTTTCAGAAGCTTTATCTCATTCAAAAAAAGAAATTTGGATCTCAGTAACGTGTAATGAAGATATTGAATTTAGAGATGGATCTTCTTTTAAAGAAGGGTGTAAAATAATATCAGATATTGAAAAAATAACAACAATGGGTATAAATTGTTTTTCCCCTTTATTAGTTGAAAAAGCTCTTAAAAAATTAAAAAAATATTCAACAAAAAAGACACTTGTGTATCCAAACTCAGGAGAAATATATAATCCAAAAGATAAATACTGGAGTGGAAAAAATGAATTTAATGATGAAATGATTAAAAATTGGCTAAGTTTATCTCCAGATAT
>JAQXBP010000069.1:0-4485 GCA_029252345.1 Flavobacteriaceae bacterium
AAATTCGGTCAAAAGAAAGCTAGAAAGAAATTCCAATTCTCAAAAAGATAAAATATGGCAAAGACTGACGTTAAAGAACTATTGGATGCAGGTGTTCACTTTGGACACTTAACAAGAAAGTGGAATCCAAATATGGCTCCCTACATTTATATGGAAAGAAATGGTATCCATATAATTAACTTATATAAAACAGCTGCAAAACTTGAAGAATCTGTAAATGCAATTAAAAAAATTGTATTATCAGGAAGAAAAATCTTATTTGTTGCAACAAAAAAACAAGCAAAAGACATTGTAGCTAAAAAAGCTGACTCTGTAAATATGCCATACATTACAGAAAGATGGCCAGGCGGTATGCTAACGAACTTTGTAACAATTAGAAAGGCTGTAAAAAAGATGAATGCCATTGATAGAATGAAAGTAGATGGTACATTTGAGACATTATCAAAAAAAGAAAAACTTCAAGTAGATAGACAAAGAGCAAAACTTGAAAAAAACTTAGGATCTATTTCTGAAATGACTAGATTACCTGGTGCAATCTTTATAGTTGATACGCTTAATGAAAAGATTTCTGTTCAGGAGGCTCAAAAACTAAATATTCCAATATTTGCAATGGTTGATACCAACTCTGATCCAAATGATGTGGATTTCATAATACCATCAAACGATGATGCTTCAAAATCAATAGAGAAAATTTTAGATATTGTGTGTGATGGAATTCAAGAATCACTTGAAGAGAGAAAAAGAGAAAAAGAAATCGCTGAACAAAAAAAATTAGAAGAAGCTGTTGCATCTGAAGATGCTAATGGTGATGACTCTGATCAATAATTACTAATCATTTAAATTTACAAAATTGAAAATAACTGCATCTGATGTAAATAAGTTAAGAAAATCCACAGGAGCTGGAATGATGGATTGTAAGAAAGCACTTGAAGAATCTAATGGAGATTTCGATAAAGCAATTGAGATTCTTAGAAAAAAAGGTCAAAAGGTGGCTGCTAATAGAGCAGATAGAGATTCATCTGAAGGGGTTGTTCTTGCTAAAGTAAATTCTGACAATACTTCCGGAGTGATTATTTCACTAAACTGCGAGACAGATTTTGTTGCTAAAAATGATGATTATGTTCAATTAGCTCAGAAAATGGTTGACCATGCTTTAAACTTCTCAGATAAAGAATCGTTTTTGGATTCAGATTTTGATGGCATGAAGGTTTCTGAAAAACTTTTAGAACAGACAGGTGTTATTGGAGAAAAAATTGAGATTGGATCTTTTGAATATATATCTGCAAATTTTGTAGGATCATATATCCATGCTGGAAATAAAATTGCCTCAATAGTTGGGCTATCTGAAAGTTTTGATAATGCACAGAATGTTGGAAAAGATTTGTCAATGCAGATTGCAGCGATGAATCCTGTTGCAATTGATGAAACTGGCGTTAGCCAGGATGTTATTGAAAAAGAAATTGAGATTGCTAAAGATCAATTAAGACAAGAAGGTAAGCCAGAAGAAATGCTAGAAAATATTGCTAAAGGAAAGCTCAAAAAGTTTTTTAAAGAAAATACTCTAGTAAATCAACAGTTTATCAAGGATAGCAAGGTTAGTATTTCACAATATTTAAAGTCACATTCAGATTCTGCTAAAGTGACTAGTTTCTCTCGAGTAGGCCTTGTTTAATTAAATAATTCTTCCTAGAAAGGTAAATCATCCTCTGTTAGATCATCTGAAGGTGAAGATGTGTCTGGCTCCATTGGCAAATCAGCTGGTGCAGAATCCATAACTTGATCATCAAGTGATTCTATCCTCCATCCTTGAATAGAATTGAAATATTTAGTTCCTTGATCTGGGCTTTCCCATTCTCTACCCCTAATGTTTATTCCAACTCTCACTGTTTGACCTAGACTATAATTATCCAATAATTCACAGTTATTTTGAACAAACTCAATAAGAATATGTTGAGGATACTGTTCTTCTGTTGTTACAACTAATTCTCTTTTTCGAAAACCATTGTCTCCAAATGTTTTAACCTCTCCAATAAGTTTGATTTTACCTAATATTTCCATTATATATAAGATTTAATTTTATTCATAATTTCAACGAATTGATCTTTAGTCAACTGAGTTTTTGAATCAAATGACATATCACCCATTGTATTAATCGGAATTAAATGAACGTGAACATGAGGAACCTCAAGACCAATTACACTAACCCCAACCCTTTTACAAACTACAGCTTTTTTTATTGCGTGAGCAACTTTTTTTGAGAAAATCATCAATCCAGAAAGAGTATCATCATCCAGATCAAATACCTGATCAACCTCTTTCTTTGGAACACACAAAGTATGTCCTAAGGCATTTGGGTTAATGTCTAGAAAGGCAAAGTAATTCTCGTCCTCATAAATTTTATATGATGGTATCTCTCCCGATATAATTTTTGTAAAAATTGATGGCATTATCTTGAAATTTCTAAAATTTCAAATTTAACATTTCCATTAGGTATCTCAATTTCTGCAATATCACCAAGTTTTTTTCCTAAAAGACCTTTTCCAATTGGAGAGTCAACTGATATTTTACCCTGAGCAAGATTTGCTTCACTCTGAGCTACAAGCTTATACTCCATTACTGCTGAATTTGTCAGATTTTTAATTTTAACCATTGAGTGAACTAAAACTTTAGAGGAATCTAATTTAGACTCGTCTATGATTCTTGCATTAGAAAGAGTTTCTTCAAGTTTTGAGATTTCCATTTCAAGCATTCCTTGTGCCTCTTTTGCAGCATCATATTCTGCGTTTTCACTTAAATCACCCTTGTCTCTTGCTTCTCCAATTGCTTGAGATGCACGAGGTCTTTCAATATCCTTAAGATGATCTAGTTTGTCTCTTAGTTCCTTTAAACCTTCTTGTGTATAGTATGAAATCTTTCCCATATTCAATGCAAAAATCCCCTAATATGCGGGGATAATTACTTCTAATTTACGAAATATTTTATTTAAAACTTAATATCTAATCCTACTAAAATATTTATTCCTGATTGTGGATAGTAATATGTCCCTTCGTATGTCTTTTGGTCTTGATCTACAGGTAAATCATATGTGTAATAACCACCATAGCTAGTATATTTAACATCAAAAATATTATTCACTAATACTTTTAATTTTAACTCATTTGCATAATTTGGAAGAGATAATTTATGAGTAAAGTTTAAATCATTAATAAAATAAGAGTCCAACTTAGAAATTAGTGAGTTTGTCTGGGCAAAGAACTGTTCACTAACATAATTTGATCTTAATGAAAAGTATACTTTATCATTAGGGAAAAAATTTATAATATTATTTACTATAAGATTAGGGGAATATGCTAAATCTGTATCTCCAAAATTTTGAAGTTCTCCATCAAAACTATAGAAAAGATTATTGTTTTTATTTTCACTAAAAGAAATATTTGATTCAATATTTATGTTTGGGTTTATAAACAGCTTGGAATCAACTTCTAATCCTAACCTATAAGATTTACCAATATTTGATCTAATTTCATATCCATTGATATCTCTTTCTCCTGTCAAGACTAATTGATTATCATAAAGCATGTAGAAAACATTTAAATTCAATGAGAGGTTGTTAATCTGACCTCGCCATCCCAGTTCAAAGTCATCAAGTTTTTCAGGATTTGGACTTCCGCTAGCATAGTCTGCTCTTGTTGGTTCTCTTTGAGCTCTTGCATAAGACAAGTAGTAATTGTTACTATCATTTTGGTTATAGAAAAATCCTATTTTAGGGTTAAAAAAATTAAAGTTTTTATCAATTTCCTCATATCCCTGCTCAACATATCCGGAAATCACAGAATATGGAGTAATACTAGCATTATAATTAATATTTCTAAACTGTAAATCACCATAAATTGAAATTTTTTCAGATAAATAATAATCAAGTTTTGCATATACATTAAATTCTCGTTTATCTCCAATATCATCATAAAATCTTTCTTTGAAGTTGGATGATATTTTACTCTCAGAGCTCCACAAATACTCCCCATAATGTTGACCATCATATATGTTAAATGAACCCCCAATTATAGAATTATAATTATCTGTCTTTTTATTTAGACTAAATATCATTCCGTAAAAATTATTGTCTAACCATCTTCTATCAATATAATCGGATGAGCTACTATCATAAGCTAAATTATAATTCTCAAAAAATCCTCTTCCATATGTATAATGAAGTCCAAAATTTGATTTGAAGCCATTTTTATATGATTGATTCCAGTGAAATTGATAATGATCTTGTTTATAGTTATCATCTTGATTATTATAATAAAGTGTATTTCCCATTTTATCATAATATTCACCGGCAGGATTATATTTTCGATTTGTCTCTAAAGTTGAGGAGTCAACTCCAAACCAAGCTTGGTCAGTAATTTCATGCCCTGCAAAGTTTAATATCTTCAATAAAGTATTTTCATCCTTATATATTCCTTGTAAAAAATATGAACG
>JAQXBP010000070.1:0-16380 GCA_029252345.1 Flavobacteriaceae bacterium
ATTCTTGAGATACCTATTAAACTAGGTGATCAAGTAATTGCAGCTAATAGCTTTAATTCTGGATCAACAGTTGCGATAATTGCAGATTTAAATAAGATGATCTTTGAGGGACAAGTTGATGAAGCAGAAGTTGGAAAACTAGAGGTAGGACAGGACTTAAGTGTAAGTATGGCTGCTATTCCTGATAAAGAATTTCAGGCAAAGTTAAAATTTGTTGCTCCTAAAGGTACTGAAGCTGGTGGTGCAGTTCAATTTAAAATTGAAGCTGATCTTACTTTAGATGAAAGTTCATTTATAAGAGCTGGATACAGTGCAAACGGAACTCTTGTGGTTGATAATAGACAAGATATAATGGTTATAGCAGAGGCTCTTTTACAGTTTGATAGAAGAACTTCCGTGCCCTATGTTGAAGTAGAGACTTCTTCTCAAAACTTTGAAAGAAGAGATATAACTATTGGATTATCAGATGGAATAAAAGTTGAGATTTTAGATGGACTAGAAATGACTGACAAAATAAAGATTTGGAATAAAACAGAACCAATAAAGATTGAACCTGAAGAGTCAGCATTTGACTCTTTTAGAGAAGATTAATAAACTAAAAATAATGATAAAAAAATATATACTTTTAACTCTTTTTTCTTCAACTATAGCTTTATCTCAAACAAGTGATAATATATTGACACTTCAAGATGCGGTTGAGATGGCAATTGAAAAAAACATTAGTATTAAACAATCAGAATTAAACTTACTTAATTCTGAAATAAGTAAATCTGACGCTATTGGAAACTTCCTTCCAAGAGTTTCAGCATCAGCTAACCACCAATGGAACATTGGTAGAGGGATTAATATTACAACTAATGTAATTGAAGATATAACCACTTCATTTTCATCTATGAGTGCAGGTGTTGGTTTAGATGTATATAATGGTTTTAGAAATGTATATCAACTTCATAGAGCTAATCTTGAAATTCTTTCTTCACAGTATCAACTAGATGATATGAAAGATGACATAAAGCTTTTAGTAGCAAACTCCTATTTGCAAATCATGTTTAATAGTGAAATACTTAAAGTTCAAAAATCACAACTTGAAATTACTAAACTAGAATTTGAAAGAACTAAAGATTTAATTGATAGTGGAACATTTTCGCCAAGACAAATTTTTGAAATTGAAGCAAATTTGGCTTCTCAGGAACAGAGTGTTGTTCAAGCTGAGAATAATTTTAGAAATGCAAAGCTAAGTTTAGCTCAACTCCTTTTAATTGATGATTTTGAAAGCTTTGAAATAGCATATGAAGATTTTAGTGTTCCTTTTTCAGATATATTAGCTAAAACACCAAAAGAAATACTTGAAAAATCTTTGACCTTCAGAAATGATATTAAATTAGCGGAGACTAACATATCTATAGCTGAGAAGGATATTCAAATATCAAAATCTCAATTGCAACCAACAGTTAGTTCATTTTATCAATGGAACACAAGAATATCTTATCTAGAAAACACTCCTAGCTTTGAAGATCAGTTTGATTTAAATAAAGGTCAAGGATATGGTCTCGCTTTAAATATTCCGATATTTCAAGGAAAACAGATAAGAAACAACGTTGAGAGAAGTAAAGTAAATCTTGATAGACTTCAAAATCAATATGAACAAGAAAAATTAAATCTTGAGAATTCAATTAATCAAGCATATAATGATTTAAAAGGAGCTATTAAGCTATATGAAGCTTCAAATAAAACCTTAAAATCTTTGAAAAATGCTTTTGAAGATGCTTCTGATAGATTTTTACTAGGTTCAGTAAGTTCTTTTGATTTTATTCAATCAAAACAAAGATATGAGTCTTCTGTTTCTGAAAATATTAGAGCTAAGTTTGATTATATATTTAAGCTTAAAGTTTTAGAGTTTTACTTTGGATTACCTTTATCAATTCCTCAATCTAATTAAATTGATATAGATGTCATTAATTTTAAATTTAGAGACATCTAGTAAAAACTGTTCTGTTTCTCTTTCTTCTATGGGGAAACTAGTGAGTCATTTTGAATTAGAGGATGATAAATACAGGCACAGTGAATTATTAACTTCAAAAATTCAAGACATACTATCTAATGAAAAATTTAATGTAAAAGATTTAGATGCTATTTCAATTGGAGTTGGGCCAGGTTCTTTCACAGGACTAAGAATCGGCTTTTCTGTAGCTAAAGGACTTTGTTATCCTCATAAAATAAAGTTGATTGGAATATCAACTCTTAAAATTCTTGCAAATTCCTTAGATTCAAAAAAGGATAATATTATTGCACTAATAAATGATAAAGGAAATTATTTTTATTTATCTAAATATAATTCTGAATTAGATGAATTAATACCTCCTAGAATTGAATTTATTGATAAAGAATTTTTAAATAAAATGATTGATAACTCTACAACTATTGTGGTAAACGATATTAATTCATATCAGCTTATAGACAAGATATTAAACAAAAAAGTGAATTTGATCAAAAATAAAATTAGTTCATCAAATATGGTAAGTCTTTCCCAAAAGTCATTTAATAATAACATATTTGAAGATGTTGCATACGCGGAGCCCGTGTATGTGAAAAAACCATATGTAAACTAGATTAGTTTATTAGAATCCCAAAGCTTTTTTAACATCAGCTAAAAGATCCTTTCCATCAGCAAGGATAATTCCTCCATTTGGACTTGAGTCAATTACATAATTAAACCCTTGATCTTTACCAACTTTAGTAATAGCATCTCTAGCTTTTTCAAGGAGAGGTGTCATTAAGTCCATTTGCTTCTTTTGAAGCTCTTGTGCAGCTGAGTCTCTGAATTCTTGTAAATTTGTCTGCATACTTTCAAGCTCTTTTTGTCTGGCTTGATTTGTAACATCAGTTTGATTTGCAGCATCTGAAGAGTAACTTTGAGCCTTGGTTTGAAATTCTTTAAATGCGTTATCAATTTGAGTTGTGTAATCTTTTTCAAGTTTAGCTAATTCATTTTGAGCAGCAATTACTTCAGGCATTTCGCTAATAAGCTGTTGAACGTTTATGTGAGCTACATTAGATTGAGCAACAGCAGTCATTGGTGCTATAGCTAAAAAAGTAGCAGTAATTAATTTAAGTATCGATTTCATCATCTGTTATAATATTTACGGTGCAATATCGTAATTTTTCTTTAAAAAACGATTAAAATTGTTGACCTATTACAAAGTGTGTTTGCCATCCGGATGCTTGTCCTGAATTCGATAGGTCTGTTGAGTCAAACCCATAGCCAAAGTCTATTCCAAGAAGTCCAAATGCAGGCATAAACACCCTTACCCCAATACCAGCAGATCTTTTAACATCAAATGGGCTATAATCTTTAAAATTATCAAATCCGTTACCAGCCTCTAGAAAACTAAGAGCAAAAACAGAAGCACTTGGTTTTAAACTTATAGGGTATCTAAGTTCTAATGAAAATTTATTATAAATAATAGATCCATCTCTACTTGAGAGTGATCCGTTTTCATAACCTCTTAATGATATTGTCTCTCTTCCATCCATTGCATATTGCTGCATTCCATCACCACCTAGAAAAAATCTTTCAAAAGGAATATAACCCTTATTACTATTATATGTTCCTAAAAATCCAAAGTCTGTTTGTGCTTTTAAAACAAATTTTCCAAATACTCTAGTATACCAGCTACCATCAAATTTAACTTTATAAAATTCTAGCCATCTGTATTTTGCTTGATCTATTTCAGCTTGAATAGGTTCCCCTCTATTATTCTGATATTCAGGTCTTTCATTCATATCAGAGAAATCATCACCTGTGATTAGGGAATAAGGGGGAGAAAATCTTGCACTTAGTGAAAAACTTGATCCACCAATTGGAAAAATAGGGTTTGTATATGTATTATTTCTAGAAAGAGCAATATTATAAGCTATGTTATGTGACTCTCCATTTCCAAAAGTAAAAAGTCCAGTGAAATAATTATTTAGATTATAATACTGGTAAGATATAGATTGAGACAGAACAAAATAATCATCAGGTACTTTCAATCTTTTGGCAATACCAAGATTAAACCCAGCAATTTCAAATGATTGAGTTTTATCAGCTCTCCTTGTGAAATAGTCATATCTATATTGTTTTGTAGATGAGAGCGAAAGTGAAAACTGTACAGGTTCTCTTCCACCAAACCACGGTTCAATAAAACTGAAACTTTTAGTACTGTAAAAAGAACTAGTTTGAAGTCTTATAGAAAGAGTTTGTCCATCTCCCATAGGCAAAGGTCTCCAAGCCTTTTTGTTTTTTATATTTTTTGTTGAGAAATTATTAAATGAAAGACCAAGAGTACCAATAAAGCCACCCCCTCCATATCCACCTTGTAATTCTATCTGACTGGCACCAGCTTCAATTAATCCTAACTCAATATCTACTGTTCCTTGATTAGGATCTACATTCTTAAAATCAGGACTAATCTGTTCAGCGTCAAAAAATCCTAACTGACCAACCTCACGAATGGTTCTTACCACCTTGTCTTTACTATATAGTTCTCCGGGTTTTATCCTAAGTTCACGATATATTACATTATCATTAGTTTTAGTATTACCAACAACTGTAATTTTATTAAAACTTGCTAGTTTACCTTCATTAATTCTTATTTGAAAATCAATAGTATCATTAGCTGCACTAACTTCAACTGCATTTACCGATGAAAATAAATATCCATTGTTTTGATATAGGTTAGATAAATCATTTGCATCTGGGTTATCATCCTGAATTCTTTCTTTAAGAAGAACACCATTGTAAGAATCTCCACTTTTTATACCTAATATTTGGTCTAATTGAAAATCAGTATATGAACTATTACCAATATAATTTATATTACCGAAATAGTATTTATTTCCCTCGTCAATACTTAATGCAATATCGATTGTTTTCTCATCATTTGTGATGATAGTATCAAATTCAATTCGTGCATCCCTATAGCCTTTCTCTTTGTAAAATGAAATTAAACCTTCTTTATCGGTTTCATAATCTGATGCTATAAGCTTTGATTTTTTCCAAAATCTTAAAGGAAATTTTTTCTTGGTCTTTTTAAGCTTGGACTTTAACTTAGCATCTTTAAATATTTCATTACCAGAGAAGCTAATATTTTTTATTTTAATTCTTTCACCCCTATTAACATTAATATTAAGGTTACGTCTGTTTGAACCAATTGAGTCGGGAGTTGATACTATAGTAACTTTAGAGTTTAAAAAACCATCTTTTTTTAAATCATTTTGAATATAGTTTCTTGTGTTTGTAAGAAAACTTTCTGAAAGTCTCTTGCCTTCTGATAACTCAGTTTCTTTTTCAAAAGTTTCAGCTTTGCTTTTCTTTACACCATTTATGTTGTATTTGAGTAATGTAGGAAGTTCGTCAACATTTATCTCTAATTTTATCTTACCATTATTAACATCTGTAACATAAAGATTAACATCACTAAAAAGTTCAAGATTCCATAATTTTTTTAGAACTGCACTGACTTCTTCTCCTGGAACTTGAATACTCTGCCCTTGTCTTAAGCCACTATAAGTAACAACAGTTCTGTCGCTAAAGTTTTTTAGTCCAACAACTGTAATAGTATCAATAGAATAAGTGTCACCCTTTCTATAATCATTTTGTGAAAAAAGGAGGCCTGTCGATAACATAAAGACAGTAAAAACTCTTATTAATTGAGATTTAAACTTGTTTACTTGTTTTTCCAAATCTTCTTTCTCTGTTTTGATATTCAACAATAGCTTTAGTAAAATCTTGTTCCGAAAAGTCTGGCCAATATACATCAGTAAAATATAATTCTGCATAAGCAATTTGCCATAATAAGAAATTACTAATTCTTTGTTCTCCACTTGTTCTAATAAGTAGGTCTACATCAGGCAAATTTCTTGTGTAAAGATGGTCATTTATAACGGAATCATCAAAATTATCAAGAGAAATTATATCATTTTTAACTTTCTCTGAAATCTCTTTAACGGCTTTAAAAATCTCTTGCTTACCACCATAACTTAAAGCAAGGGTTAGTGTCATCCCTGTATTATTTTTTGTGTTTTCAATAATGCCATTCAATTCGGTTTTAACTTTCTCTGGCAAAGAATTTAAGTCACCTATAGCATTTAATTTTATGTTATTATTAAATATATCTTCAAACTCATCTTTAAGTGTTTGAACTAAAAGTTTCATGAGAGTATCAACTTCATTACTTGGTCTATCCCAATTCTCTACTGAAAAAGTAAACAATGTGAGATATTCTATTTTATGTTTATTAGCTTCTTCAACAATTTTTTTAACAGCAGCAACTCCATTTTGATGACCAAAAATCCTTGGCATTCCTTTTTGTTCAGCCCACCTTCCATTCCCATCCATTATTATCGCTGTATGTTTAGGAATCATTTTTATTTCTTTAGATTTTTGTTTCTCATGTCTTGACCCCAAAATAATTTCTCTCTTAATGTCTTGTAAAAATTATCATTGTCAAACTTTATAGTACGAATTGTAAAGTCTGCTTTTGAAACCTCGATTTTATCAGAACAATTTACTGAATACATTCTTGAATCTACAGACAAATTTATATCACTATCTCCTTCAATATCTATATCTATTTTTGAATTGTCAGGGATTACCAATGATCTCATGTTTATATTATGAGGTGCAATTGGATTTAGAAGAATAACATTTGACTCTGGAGAAACAATTGACCCTCCATTACTTAAAGAATAACCTGTGGAACCTGTAGGAGTTGAAATTATTAATCCATCTGACCAATAATTTGTTAAATAATTATCATTAATTCGACAAGATATATTTAAAAGAGATGTTGTGTCTTTTCTTTGAATTGTTATCTCATTAAGAGCAAATGGATAATCATAAAATGCATCATTTTGAGAGTCTGACTTAACCTCTAAAAGAGTTCTTTTAATAATGCTAAATTTACCTTTGTCAATTAAAGAAATAGCTTCTTCAACATTTTCTTTTTGAACACTAGTTAAAAAACCTAGTCTACCTGTATTAATACCAAGAATAGGAATATTAGAATCTTTAACATATGTTATGGATCTTAAAATTGTACCATCTCCACCAATTGCAAAAACAAAATTAATATCATTTTCTATTGGCTTTTTTGAATCAAAAAAAGAGAATTTTTTTTGAGCCTCGTTACTCAGTTCTTTTTTTATTTTAGAATCAATAATTAATTGATTGTCTCCTGAAATAATATCAATTATATCCTTGCAACAATCAATTGAGGATTTGTTATGAAATGCTATGTATAGAGCTATTTTCATATCACAAAAATACAAACTTTATAACTTTATTAAGTACTATATTTGCAATTAAGTTTTTAAACATTCTATGACAAGATTAAGCGTAAATATCAATAAAATTGCTACACTGAGAAATGCTAGAGGCGAGGATTATCCAAATTTAATAAAGACAGCTGAAGATATCATTAGCTTTGGAGCTCAAGGCATTACAATACATCCAAGGCCAGATGAAAGACATATTCGATATTCTGATGCTTATGAGCTTAAAGAAAAAATCAATACTGAGCTAAATATAGAGGGAAATCCAAATAAAAAATTTATTGATCTTGTTAATGAAATTAAACCTGAACAAGTGACTTTAGTTCCTGATTCAGAGGATGTAATTACATCAAATGCTGGATGGGATACAATAAATAATTTTTCATTTTTAAATGATATAGTTAAAGAGTTCAAATCAAATTCAATTCGAGTTTCGATATTTATTGATCCAGACATAGACATGTTAGAGGGGGCAAAAAAAATAGATGCTGACAGAGTTGAGCTTTTTACTGGACCTTATGCTAAAGAGTATAATAAGGATAAACTAAAAGCAATTGAAAAATATATTCAATGCTCACAAGTTGCAAATGAAATTAATTTAGAACTTAATGCAGGTCATGATTTAAATCAAAATAATCTAGATTTTTTTATTCAATCAACAAAAAATATTAAAGAAGTTTCAATTGGCCATGCCCTAATTTCAGAGTCTCTATATAAAGGTTTACATTCTACAATCAAATCTTATCTAGA
Source organism: Flavobacteriaceae bacterium (assembly GCA_029252345.1). GTDB lineage: Bacteria > Bacteroidota > Bacteroidia > Flavobacteriales > Flavobacteriaceae > Marisimplicoccus. The sequence goes on from JAQXBP010000070.1 coordinate 8,065, forward strand.
TATACTTAAATGAAAATACTTCATTCTAATTTAATTGGAAGCTCTGATAGAGATCTTTTTATAATTCATGGATTTTTAGGAATGGGAGATAATTGGAAAACTCATGCAAAAAAAATATCTGAAAAAGACTTTAGAGTTCATTTAATAGATCTAAGAAATCATGGAAAAAGTTTCTGGAGTGATGATTTTAGTTTTGAATTAATGGTTGAGGATATATATAATTATGCTAAACATAATAAGATTAAAAAGTTTAGTCTATTGGGTCATTCTATGGGGGGGAATGTAAGTATGTTGTTTGCGCAAAAATTTCCTGAATTTTTGGACAAAATAATTATTGTAGACATAATTCCAAAAGAATATAAACCCCATCATGAAAATATTTTAAACAGTTTAGAGTCATTAGATTTTAAAAAAATAAATTCAAGAAAAGATGCAGATTTTCATTTATCAAATTATATAGAGGATGAGAGAGTTAGGCAATTTTTATTAAAGAATTTATATTGGATAGATAAAGAAAATTTGGGATTAAAACTCAATATTAAAATTTTATCTGAATTCAAGAATAAATTATCAATTAGACTTAAAAATGATTTAAAGTTTGATAATCCATCTCTTTTTTTATACGGTGAAAACTCACCTTATGTAAATGAATCGGATTTTCCACTAATTAAAAAATATTTTTCTAATGTCCAAATTATTAAAGTTCCTTTATCTGGTCATTGGGTTCATGCAGATAATCCATCTTTTTTTCTTGATAAAACAATTAATTTTTTAAATTGAATAATGGAAAATCATAAAATTAGAAAAGCTAATTCTTCTGATGTAAAAGATATTCTTAGATTACTAATTGAACTAGCAGTATATGAAAAAGAACCTGATGCTGTTAAGGTTACAGAGAGAGATTTAATAAGAGATGGTTTTGGAGAAAGCCCTAAGTTTGAATGTATCTTGGCTGAGTTTAACTCCGAAATTATTGGCTTAGCTTTCTATACGCCTAGATACTCTACTTGGGTAGGAGACACTTTACATCTAGAAGATTTGATAGTAACTAAAAAAATGAGAGGTAAAGGTTTTGGAATATCTCTTTATAAATCATTTTTATCTGAGGCAAAAAAAAGAGGTGTAAATAGAGTTGAATGGTCAGTTTTAGATTGGAACAAGTCAGCAATTGATTTCTATAAGAGTACAGGCGCTATAATTGATGGTTTAGATCAATGGAAAATTGTAAGAATGAATAAAGAAATTATTGAAAAATTCCTATCAAAATAATTCTTCTTCAATAAAATTTATAATAAAACTTTTTATCTGATCTCTTACTTCTTCAAAGTCTTTATTATAAAAACCATTATTTAATTTAGATGGATCTGCAAAATTTTTATGTATTTTTTTTCCATTACTATTAGGTAAAATAGGACATGTTTCATTTGCGTTATCACATACAGTAATTATAAAATCAAATTTTTCATTTTTATACTCATCAATAAGATTTGAATTGTGATGTGAAATATCAATCCCTATTTTTGCCATGCTTTTTACAGCATTTTTATTTAATCCATGTTTTTCAATTCCTGCACTAAAAACAGAAATTGAGTTATCTGTATAATGATTTAAAAATCCATGAGCAATTTGACTTCTACACGAGTTACCGGTACAAAGAATAAGAATATTTTTCATTAAAAACCTAATGAAAATTGAGCTATGTAAAAGAACAAAAATATTCCAAATATATCATTTGCTGTTGTAATAAATGGTCCAGTAGCTATAGCAGGATCAATACCTTGTTTGTCAAGAATAATAGGGACAAATGTTCCTACCAATGCTGCAATTATTATAACACACATCATTGAACCAGCAATAGTAAGGCTCATAAATAAATCTTGATTTACAATTTGTCCAAAAATCACCACTATAATGGATAAGGCTAAACCATTAATTAGACTTAAACTAACTTCTTTCAATAGTCTAGTTAGTAAAGAACCTTTGACTAAATCATTTGCAAGACCTTGAACAATAATGGCTGATGATTGAACTCCAACATTTCCAGCCATTGCAGCTATAAGTGGAGTGTAGAAAAACAAACTTCTTAGATCAGGTTGATTCATGATTTGTTCAAAATCTTTCAAAATAAAAACACTACCAAGACCTCCTAAAAGCCCTAAAAACAACCATGGTAGTCTAGCTCTAGTTAATTGAAGAAGAGAATCATTAACTTCAACTTCAGAATAAATACCTGCAGCTAATTGATAATCTTTTTCAGCTTCGTCTTTAATTAAATCAACTATATCATCGATGGTAACTCTTCCTAATAAAGTTTTTCTTTTGTTAGTTACAGGAATAGCTTCAAGATCATATTTAGACATAATTTTTGCCACTTCTTCACCTTCTTGATCAGCTGTAACGTAATCAACTTGAGGAATAAAAATATCTTTAACTTTTGATTTTGAATTTGCAGTAACCACATCTTTTAATGAAAGTCTTCCTTTCAATTTATTTTTTGAATCAACTACGTATATTGAGTGAACTCTAGTTACATTCTTTGCTTGTTTTCTAATTTCATCAATACATTTTGTAATACTAAGGTTTTCACTCACTTTAACTAGCTCCTTTGCCATTAACCCACCAGCTGTATTTTCATTATACTTTAGTAGTTCTTTTATGTCATCTGTTAATTCAGAATCTTTAATTTGAGAGAATACTCTTTCCTGTCTTTCTTCATCTAATTCTGAAATTACATCTGTTGCATCATCAGTATCAAGTTCTTCAATTTTTTCAGCAATCTCTTTAGCTGAAAGATTTTCAAGAATTATTTCTCTTAAATCTTCATCAATTTCAGCAAGAGCATCAGCAATTCTTTGTTTATCAAAAATTTTAACAAGAAAAATAACTTCTTTAATTTCTAGAAGTTCAAATATTTCAGCTAAGTCAGCATAATGAAGCTCATTGAGATCCATGACAAGTTTTTCATTGTCATTAACTTTAATAAGTCTTTTAATCTTATTTATTAATTCATCATTGACTTTAAATTGTCTCATCACTAATTTTTTGAGTTAATTTGACAAATTCTTCGACTGAAAGCTGTTCGGGTCTTAATCCAAATATACTATCTTCTAATATATTTTCTTGTAAATCAAGTCTTTTTAGAGAATTTTTTAATTTTTTCCTTCTCTGTTGAAAACTTAATTTTATGACTTTATCTAATAAATCAACATCACAGTTAAGATTTATATTTTTTTTCCTAGTCATAGAAATTACTGCAGAATCAACTTTTGGCTTTGGAAAAAATACATTTGGAGAAACATTAAATAAAATTTTTACATCATAAAGAAGTTGAGTTTTAACTGAAAGTATTCCATATTTTTTTGTGTTATGTTTACTAACAATTCTTTCTGCTACTTCCTTTTGAAACATACCAACAAGACGACTAACAGACTTATAATTATCTATAGCTTTAAATAAAATTTGTGATGAGATATTATATGGAAAATTTCCAATAATTAAAATTTCACTTAATGATGGGTATATTGATTTAAGATCAAACTTTAAAAAATCTTTTTCTATTATTTCAAGCTTTTCATTTTTATACTCATTTTCAAGAAATAATATAGATTCTTTATCAATTTCAATTAATGTTAAAAGATCTTTTAAGTATATCAGGTATTTAGTTAGAGCACCCTTTCCTGGACCTACCTCAATAATTTTATCATAGTTACTAAAATCAACAGAATCAATGATTTTTTTTGATATATTTTCATCAATTAAAAAATGTTGACCCAGGTATTTTTTTGGATTAACATTTTCTATCATAGCATTAATCTATTATATCAAAACCAGTAAAAGGTACTAAAGCCTTAGGAATGTTAATTCCATCTTTTGATTGATTATTCTCAATTAAGCCTGCCATTACTCTTGGTAAAGCAAGAGAACTTCCATTTAAGGTATGAAGAAGATGATTTTTACCTTCTTTATCTTTAAACTTAAGGTTAAGTCGATTGGACTGATAAGTTTTAAAGTTTGAAACAGAACTAATTTCCAACCATTTTTTTTGACCTTTAGAGTATAATTCAAAATCATAGGTAATAGCAGAGGTAAAACCTAGATCACCAGCACATAAATTGAGAATTCTGAAATCTAATTCTAATTCGGATAATATACTTTTTATATGCTCTTTCATTCCAGTTAAAGCATTACTTGAGTTATCAGGATGTTCAAGTCTAACTATTTCAACTTTATCAAATTGATGAAGTCTATTAAGTCCTCTTACATCTGAACCATAGCTTCCAGCTTCTCTTCTAAAACAAGGAGTGTAACCCGTAAGGAGTATTGGAAGTTCTTCAATAGATAATTTACTATCTCTATAGATATTTGTTAATGGAACCTCAGCAGTTGGAATTAAATAAAAGTCATCATTAACTACGTGATACATTTGACCATCTTTATCTGGTAACTGTCCAGTTGCAAAAGCAGATTGAGAATTAACTAAATGTGGAACTTGAAATTCAGTGTATCCTGCAGAAGTATTTCTGTCAAGAAAAAAATTAATAAGTGCTCTTTGAAGTTTAGCACCCTTTCCTTTATAAACTGGAAATCCTGATCCAGTGACTTTACTTCCAAGTTCAAAATCTATTATATCCAAATCTTTAGCTAAATCCCAATGATTTTTTAAGTTTTCTGGGATTTCTTTTATCTCACCACTAGAGAAAACTTCTAAATTATCATCAATAGTAAAACCATCTGGAACATGATTATCTGGGAGGTTAGGAATGGTTGTAATTAGACTTAAAATATCAGATTTTGTTTTATCAAGTTTATCTGATAAGTCTTTAGATTTAGCCTTCAAATTTACAGACTTGCTTTTAAGATTTTCAGTATCATTACTTTTATTTCCTGATTTAAAAATTTTAGCAATTTCTTTAGAAATATTATTAGACTCAAATAAAATTTGGTCCAATTCTTGTTGAGTTTTTTTTCGAATATTGTTAAGCTCTATGATTTCATCTATAACACCAAGATTTTTAAATCCTCGTTTTTCAAGACCTTTTAAAGTATTCTCTTTATCATTAGAAATTTGATCGATTAAAAGCATAGATTAATTTGAAATCAAAGATAAAACTTATTTGTTTATTAATTTTAAACAATAATTCTCATCTTTTACTAATTGCTCTTGAAGTGCTTGTATTGAAGAAAACTTTTTTTCCTCTCTAATTTTTGAAATCATTTTAACAGAAATTACTTGATCATAGATATCTTCATTGAAGTTAAACAAATGAACTTCAATGGATTTAATATTTGTCCCAATAGTTGGGCGATGACCTATATTCATCATACCGTTAAACAACTTATCTTTAATTATTGTTTCAATTAAATAGACTCCATCTTTTGGTATAATTTTGTAGGTTTCCTCAATAAAGATATTAGCGGTAGGGTAATTTATTTTTTTTCCCAATCCATCCCCTTTTACTACTTTTCCTGTTAGATTAAAATATCTTCCAAGATACTTCTCTGTAGTTTTAATATCACCTTCATTAATTGAATTTCTAATTTTTGTTGAGCTCACTGTAATTTTTTCAATTTCTTGTGCTTTAATTTCCTCTACAGTAAAATCATAATCACTAGCATAATTTTTCAGGTCTGTTACTGAAGCTTCTCTTCCTTTACCGAATCTGTGATCGTATCCAATAATTATATGTTTAATTTTAAGCTTTTCAACTAAAAAATCTTTTATAAATTGATTAGCTGATAATAATGAGAATTTTTTATCAAAAGGATGAATTATTAGTGTATCTATTCCAATTTCATTTAAGTGAATAATCTTTTCATCTAAAGTATCAATCATTTTTACTTCATTATACTTATTTAATATTATTCTTGGATGTGGAAAAAAAGTTAATACAACTGAATTTAGATCTTTATTCTTAGAGGAGTTAATTAACCTACTTAATATTTTCTGATGCCCAAGATGAATACCATCAAAAGTTCCAATTGTAACAACTGACCTTTTATCTTCATTATAGGCTTCAATACTTCTATAAATTTTCATCAATAAAATTCTTCTTATTATAAAAATTCATTGTTCTTTCAATTCCAATTTGAATAAAAGAAAATATAATATCAGTTGATATTTTAGTAAGATTTTTAATTTTTTCTTGTTCTGAATCAGTCCATTTACCTAGAACATAATCTGACATAGATCCTCTAGTATTATTGGATATCCCAACTCTAATTCTAGGATAATTAGAGTTTCCTAAAAATTCTTGAATATCCTTCAAACCATTATGTCCTCCTGCAGTTCCACTTGACTTTATTTTTATATTCCCAAAATAAAGATTTAGATCATCACAGATTACAAGAATATTATCATTACTAACCTTCTCTTTGTTTTTCCAATATAAAAGTGACTTTCCAGAATTATTAACGTAATTATTGGGTTTAATTAATATAATTTTTTTGCCCTTGAACTTAGACTCTGCCCTATGTGCTAATTTGACTGACTCAAAGTTTACATTTAAGGTATTTGAAAGTTCATCAATAACATCAAATCCAATATTATGTCGAGTATTATCATAATCGTCACCAATATTTCCAATACCTATTATAAGATATTTATTCATATCAGACTTTGTAGTTAACAGTGATACGACTTTTTTAAAAAAATACATTATATAGTAATCTTATTTAAAGTTAAGATTAATTATATAAAATTATCCTTGTGAATCTTTTGAATCATCTTTAGGAGTTTCTGCTGCTCCCTCTGCTGCTCCCTCTGCTGCTCCCTCTGCTGCTCCTTCTGCTCCTTCTGCTCCTTCTGCTCCTTCTTCAGTCTCCTCATCTTCAGGAAGTGCCATTGAAGCTCTAGATGTTCTTACTTGACATACAACAGTGTTTTCCGGATGAAGTAACTCAAAGTCTTCATTTTCTAATTGAGATGCATAAAATTTATCACCTAACTCAAGTGAAGAAATATCTACATGAAGAGAATCTGGAAGATTACCAGGAAGTGCTTTAACTCTAAGTTTTCTTTTATTTCTTGATAACACACCACCACTATTTTGAACACCAGGTGCAGACCCGCTTAGTTCAACAGGAATATCCATTGTAACTGGCTTGTCATCATGAATCTCATAAAAATCTGCATGCAAAATTTTGTCTGAAACAGGATGAAATTGAATATCTTGGAGAATTGCATTTTTCTTTTTATCACCAAAATCAAGTTCAACAGTGTGAGCTGCTGCTGTGTATACTAAATCTTTGAAACCTATTTCAGTAGCAGTAAAATGTAAAACTTCACCACCTCCATATAATACACATGGAACATTACCATCTTTTCTTAATGAATTTGTACTTGTTTTTCCAGTAGCTTCTCTAACTAGACTTTTAATTTTTATTGATTTCATCTTTTTTTAGTTTATAAATAGTTTGTCAATTGATTTATTGTGATGAACATTATACATTGCTTCAGCAAATATTTTAGAGCATGTTAAATGTTCAACTTTTGTTGATTCTTTTTTTATTTCAATTGAATCACTTGTGATTAATTTTTTAAGTTTTGATTTTTCAATTTTTTCATAAGCATCACCTGAAAGTAATGCATGTGTACAGATAGCAATAACTGATTTGGCACCTTTTTCAATCATTAAATCAGCAGCTCTAGTTAAGGTCCCAGCAGTATCAACCATATCATCAATCAAAACAACATTTTTTCCTGTAACATCACCGATTAATTCCATATGAGTAATTATATTTCCTTTAGATCTTTGTTTATAGCAAATAACAACATCAGCATCTAAAAACTTGGAGTATGCATATGCTCTTTTTGAGCCACCCATATCAGGTGATGCAATTGTTAGATTATCAATGTTTAAAGATTTTAAATAAGGAACAAAAATTGACGAAGCATATAAGTGATCAACTGGTTTCTCAAAAAATCCTTGAATTTGATCAGCATGCAAATCCATTGTTATGATTCTGGTTGCTCCAGCTGACTCCAGAAGTTTAGCTACTAATTTAGCTCCGATTGGAACTCTTGGCTTATCTTTTCTATCTTGTCTTGCCCATCCAAAATATGGTATAACAGCAGTAATATGTCTTGCGGAGGCTCTTTTAGCAGCATCAAGCATAAGAAGCATTTCCATTAAATTATCTGATGAAGGGTTTGTAGATCCTATTAAAAAAACTCTAGATCCTCTAACAGACTCCTCAAAAGAAGGTTGAAACTCACCATCACTGTACCTTTGAAAATAGACACTACCTAAATCTTGACCAAAATGTTTAGCAATTTGTTCAGATAAAGTAGTACTCTGTTATACCATATTTTGGATG
>JAQXBP010000071.1:0-12385 GCA_029252345.1 Flavobacteriaceae bacterium
CTCTAGAGTTGATGAAAGATTATGTTGTTTAATTTTTCTATAAAGAGTTCTTTCTGAAATTCCAAGCTCTGTTGCAGCATTTTTTCTTCTTCCTCCAGTTCTTATTAATGCTTGTTTAATCATTTCAACTTCTTTATCATGAAGAGAAAGAGTTTCTTCTTCCTCAATTGTTTCTGCATATTCAAAGTTGTCTTCACTTTTAGTTTGTACATCAATATTTAAATCTGTTTGTAAATCTAGATTATTTGAATCTTCAATTGGTTCATTTTCTCCATAGATTTTCTCAATTAAACCTTGATTTTTTTCTTTAACATCTGTTGAGCCTTCTCCTTGCATTAACTCAAGGGTTAGTTTCTTTAGATCATTTAGATCACTCTTCATATCAAACAAAACTTTATAAAGAATTTCTCTCTCTGAAGAAAAAGAGGAGGAATCTTCTTTCACATCATTTAATGTTGCAGGTAATTTTGAAACTTTATTAGGGAGATAATGATTTAAAGTTTCAATTTTCAAGTTCCTTTCTTTCTCAAGAATTGACATTTGTTCAGCAATACTTCTCAACTGCCTAATATTTCCTTTCCATTCTTGTTGACACAATAGTGCTTGAGCTGCCTCATCTAACCTTAATGTTGGCATGTTATATTTTTGAGCAAAGTCAGATGCAAATTTTCTAAATAAAAGCGGAATATCTTCTTTTCTATTTCTTAAAGGGGGAATATTTATAATAATTGTACTTAGTCGATAAAAAAGATCTTCCCTGAACTTGCCTTTTTTTATAGCCTCTTCCATATTAACATTTGTAGCCGCTACTATTCTTACATTTGTTTTTTCAACTTTTGAGGAACCAACTTTAATATATTCTCCACTTTCAAGAACCCTTAGAAGTCTAACCTGAGTAGCAAGAGGAAGTTCGCCAACCTCATCTAGAAAAATTGTCCCACCATCTGCTACTTCAAAGTATCCACTTCTATTTGCTGTAGCTCCTGTAAAAGCTCCCTTTTCATGACCAAATAATTCAGAATCAATTGTCCCATCTGGTATTGCACCACAGTTGACAGCAATATATTTTGAATGTTTTCTGTGAGAATATTGATGTATTATTTTTGGAATATTTTCTTTACCAACTCCACTTTCTCCTGTTACAAGAACAGAAATGTCAGAGTTAGCAACTTTAATTGATTTTTCAATTGCTCTATTTAATTTAGGATTATCTCCAATAATTCCAAATCTCTGTTTTACTGAAAGAATTGTTTCCATTATGCTTTAACTTTAATAACATCTCCTATTAATGTTGCAGTTGTACAATCATTAACTTGAACATTTACAATTTCTCCAAGCGAGAATTCATACTTAGGAAATACAACTACATTATTTTCACTTGTTCTACCACTCCAAAATTCATTTGATTTTTTTGAAGATTTATCAATCAAAACAGAACATTCTTGATTTAAAAATCTTTTATTTCTCCCTAAACTATGCCTTTGCTGAAGTGTAATGATTTCTTCAAGTCTTCTTTGTTTTATCTCTGGACTAATATCATCTTTGAAATGTCTTGCAGCATATGTTCCAGGTCTTTCAGAATAAGCAAACATATATCCAAAGTCATATTTTATTTCCTCCATAAGAGAGAGTGTATCTTGATGATCTCTTTCTGATTCAGAAGGAAAACCTGTCATCATATCATGAGAAATTCCACAATTTGGAATTATTTTTCTAATATTTCTTATAAGATTAATATATTCTTCTCTTGAATGAAGTCTATTCATTTTTTTTAAGATTCTATCACTTCCTGATTGAATCGGTAAGTGAATATAATTGCAGATATTATCATATTTCGCCATTGTTTCGATAACATCTAAAGTCATATCTTGAGGATTTGATGTAGAGAATCTTATTCTTATTTCTGGAAAATTTGAAGCAACCATTTCAAGAAGGTTTGAAAAATTTTTAGAATTTATTTTTGCTTCTTCACTAGCCTTATTGAAATCTTTTTTGGGTCCTCCGCCATACCATAAATAACTGTCAACATTTTGTCCAAGAAGCGTGATCTCTTTATATCCATCTTCATTAAGCTCATGAATCTCTCTAAGAATACTTTCTGGATTTCTGCTTCTTTCTCTACCTCTTGTAAAAGGAACCACACAAAATGTACACATGTTGTCGCAACCTCTTGTAATTGATACAAAAGCATTTATTCCATTATTATGAATTCTTACAGGAGATATATCACCATAAGTTTCAGATTTTGATAGTATTACATTAACTGCTTTTTGATTATGTTCAACTTCCTCCAAAAGATTTGGCAAATCTTTATATGAATCTGGGCCAACAACTAGATCCACTATTTTTTCTTCTTCAAGAAGCTTATCTTTTAATCTCTCAGCCATACATCCCAAAAGTCCAATTTTAAGATTTTTATTTTCTTTTTTTTGAGAATTAAATGTTTTAAGCTTTTTGCGAACAGTTTGTTCAGCTTTATCCCTTATTGAGCAGGTGTTTAATAGAACTAAGTTTGCTTTTTTAGAATCATCAGTTAAATGATACCCTTCTTTTTTTAAAATTGAAGCAACAACTTCACTGTCAGCAAAATTCATCTGACATCCATAAGTTTCTATATATAGTGACTTTTCTTTGATAGAATTTTATTAGTAAGTAAAATTAACTAATTAATTTATATTATGCCAATTTGTCAGTACTTAAGCTTGAGATTTTTTTATTTCGTCAAATCCACCTGCAATATTTACAATGTTTGATACTCCTTTAGAAAGAAGTAATGAGGCTGCTATCATGCTTCTATAACCACCTTTACAATGAATATAAAACCTATCAGTAAAGTTCACCTTGTCTAAAGAATAAATTAATTCAGGTAGAGGAATGTTTAATGATTTTTCAAGAGATTCAGTAGAGTGCTCACTTTTAGATCTAACATCAAGTATATTTTTAGTTTGTTTTGAATTATGTTTAGAAAAGTTAAAAGCAGATACATTTTCTACACTAGAAATTTCTTTTCCAGACTTAATCCAATTTTGTATACCACCCTCAAGATATCCATGAACATTATCAAAACCTACTCTGGACAATCTAAGTATAGCCTCTTTTTCTCTACCCAGAGGAACAATAAGTAATAATTTTATAGAAACATCTTCTAAAATCTCACCAACCCATGGAGCAAATCTTCCATCAAGTCCAACAAATATTGAACCTGGAATATGAGATCTTGCAAATTCATCAGCACTTCTTACATCAAGAATTGTAAAATCTTTTTTAATTAATTTTTCAACCTCTGATGGTTTAAATGCATTTAAATTTTTGTTTAATACATCTTCTGATTCAACATATCCTTCTTTGTTAATAGAGACATTAGAGGGGAAATACTTTGGAGGATCAAGTAGACCATCTAAAACTTCATTAACAAATTGATCCTTAGACATGTTTTCCCTAAGTGCATAATTTGTCTTTTTCTGATCTCCAAGTCTTCCAATTGTTTCTGAGCTTAAATCTTTTCCACACGAAGTTCCTTGACCATGACCAGGATAAACAACTACATCGTCATTTAAAATCATTATTTTATTTCTAAGGCTATCATATAGCATAGATGCTAAATCTTTATTATCCATATCTGAATTTTGGGACAAGTCTGGTCTTCCAACATCACCTAGGAATAATGTGTCACCTGTAAATATAGCATGGTCAGTACCATTAGCATCTCTTAACAAATATGTAGTACTTTCTATTGTATGCCCCGGTGTATGAATAGCAACAATAGTTATATTACCAATCTTAAATTCTTCATAGTCTTTTGCGATAGTCTTATCAAATTTTGTTTCAGACTTAGGCCCATAAATAATTTCTGCATTTGTTTTTTTAGCTAGATTCAAATGTCCACTAACAAAATCTGCATGAATATGAGTTTCAAAAATGTATTTAATTTTTGAATTATTTTTTTTTGCCTTTTCAATATATGTATCAATCTCCCTTATAGGGTCAATAATAGCAACCTCATTATTGCTTTCAATATAATATGACCCTTGTGATAAACACTTAGTATAAATCTGCTCTACTTTCATGTGTATACAAAATTAGTTTCTTTAAAATTATCAAACAATTATGTTAAACAAATTTTAAAATTTTTATTTTTTTTTAAATCATAACAATAAATCTATTTACTTTAGGCCCAAAATTATAATATGCCAAAAAATTTAGTTATTGTTGAATCAGCTACTAAAGCTAAGACAATTGAAAAGATTTTAGGACAAGACTTTAAGGTAGTATCATGCGTTGGGCATATTTCAGACCTTCCTGTTAAAGAACTTGGAGTTGATGTTGAAAATGATTTCAAACCTAAATATGTTGTTCCAACTGAAAAAAAACCAATAATAAGAGATTTGAAAAAATATGTCAAAGACTCTGATAAGGTTTGGTTAGCAAGTGATGAAGATAGGGAAGGGGAGGCAATAGCTTGGCACCTATATGAAAATCTAGATTTAATTAACAAAGATTATGAGAGAATAGTATTCCATGAAATCACAAAGAATGCAATTTTAAAAGCTCTTGAAAGTCCTAGGGAAATTAATTTTAATTTGGTGAATGCACAACAGGCCAGAAGAGTTTTAGACAGACTTGTTGGTTATGAATTATCACCTGTTTTATGGAGAAAAGTTAAGGCTGGTCTTTCAGCTGGTAGAGTTCAATCAGTATCCGTTAGACTAATAGTTGAAAAAGAAAGAGAAATCAAAACTTTCATGACTAAAAGTTCTTATAAATCAATTGCAGTTTTTGAGACGGATTCAGGTGTTAAGTTTAAAGCTGAACTCAATGAAAAATATTCTTCTGTAGATGAAGTAAAAGAATTCTTTGGAAAAAACTACGGTTCTTTATTTAATGTTGCTAGTACAGATCAAAAACCCGGAAAAAAATCTCCGACTCCACCTTTTACAACCTCTACTCTTCAACAAGAAGCTTCAAGAAAGCTGGGCTTCGGTGTAACTAGAACAATGTCTACTGCACAAAAATTATATGAAGCAGGGCTCATAACTTATATGCGAACTGATAGTGTTACTCTTTCAAATGATGCGAAATCTTCAATTGTTGAAAAGATAGAAACTAAGTATGGAAATGAATATGTTAATATTAGGAATTACAAAAATAAAAACAAATCTGCTCAAGAAGCACACGAAGCTGTTAGGCCAACAGATATTAATGTTGAGGAGATTACCTCTGATTATGATCAACAAAGATTATATGAATTAATTTGGAAAAGAACAATTTCTTCTCAAATGTCTGATGCACAAATTGAAAGAACTGTAGTTAATATTAAATCAAATTCATATGATCAAATTTTTATTGCGAGAGGTGAGGTTATAAAATTTGATGGTTTTCTTAGGGTTTATAATGAAGGAACTGACGATGAAGTAGAGGAAGAAAAAGGTGTTCTGCCTGTACTCAATGTTGATGAAAAACTAAATTTATTAAACATATCTTCAAAAGAATCTTTTTCTAGACCACCTTCTAGATTTACTGAGGCCTCCTTAGTTAAGAAACTTGAAGAACTTGGAATTGGAAGACCAGCTACATATGCAACTACTATTTCAACAATTCAAAACAGGGGATATATAGCAAAAGGAGCTAATGAGGGAGTAGAAAGGAAATATAATTTTATTGAATTCAAACAAGATGGTATTAATGAGAGTATACTATTAGAAAAAACAGGTTCTAATAAAGGAAAATTAGTTCCCACCGATATTGGAATGATAGTTAATGATTTTCTGGTTGACAACTTTAATAATATTTTAGATTATGGCTTTACAGCTGAGGTTGAAAAGAATTTTGACAAGATTGCAACAGGTGATCAGAATTGGACAGATATTATAAAACAATTTTATGGAGGTTTTCATGAAAATGTAAATGAAGTTAGAGATAATGCAGAGAGACAATCTGGAGAAAAAGTTTTGGGCTCAGATCCTGCTTCAGGAAGAGTTGTAAAAGTTAGGTTAGGAAAATTTGGGCCAATTGCTCAAATTGGTACAATAGATGAAGAAGAAAAGCCTGTTTTTGCAAGTTTAACTAAAGACCAACAACTAGACACTATAAGTCTTGAAGAAGCTTTAGAGTTATTTAAGTTCCCTAAAGAAATTGGAAATTATAAAGATGAAATTGTAACTGTTAATAATGGCAGGTATGGTCCTTATATTAAATTTTCAACTAAGTCTATTTCAATTCCTAACGATCTTGATCCACATTCTGTTGAAATAAATAAGGCAATAGAATTAATAGACGAAAAGCTAAAAGCTGATGAACCTGTCCATATTTATAATGACCTACCAGTTACCAAAGGTAAAGGAAGATTTGGCCCTTTTATTAAATGGAATGATATGTTTATTAATGTTAACAAATCTTATGACTTTGACAACTTATCTATTAATGAAATAGAGGAGCTAATAGAGCTTAAAATTAAAAAGGAAAAAGAAAAGCTAATTTCTCACTGGGAAGATGAAGATATTAAAGTTGAAAAGGGAAGATGGGGCAGGTCTATTATTTCTAAAGGAAAAAAGAAAGTAGAAATCCCAAAAGAGATTGATCCTAAAACAATTACATTAGAAATTGCACAAAAATATCTAAATCCTAAAAAGAAAAAATGAGTCTTGACCTACTCAAACCTGTTTCAGATAGCTTAATAAATGAGTTAAATGAAAATTATTTGCAGGGCTCTATATTTAAAAAACTAGATATTCACACATCATCACTCGGTCTACCTAATTTAGAGTCTGTAAATGTTTGTGTTATAGGTGTTAATGAGTGTAGAAATTCTTTTTTTCAATCTGCTCCACAGGATTTAAATTCTCTTAGAAAGGAGTTTTATAAGTTAAAATTTAGTAATTGGAAATTATCGATATCTGATTTAGGAAACCTTCCTAATGGAAATACTGTTGATGACACTTATCATGCACTATATGATATATGTAAAGAGTTAATATCAAAAAAAATAATATTAGTAATAATAGGAGGAAGTAATGACTTGATATACCCTATTTTTAAATCTTTTGACTCATATACCGATAAGATTAATATAGTTTCAATCGACAATCAATTTGACCTCTATCAGGAATCTGAATTAGTATCAGGAAGAACTTATATGAATAAAATTATAGTTGATGATTCAAATAGTTTAAATGACTTCACTAATATTGGATATCAAAGACATTTATGTTCCCATGATGAGCTTCAGCTAATGGAAAAATTATTTTTTGAATATATCTCTCTAGGAGAAATATCAGAGAACAACATGAAGGCAGAGCCAATAATGAGAAATTCTAATATTGTAGGATTTGATATGAAATCTTTATCGTTTTCTGCATCTTTCGATCAAACTCAGGGTAGCCCAAATGGAATTGACCCTCGATTAGCATGTATTTTATCAAAATATGCAGGTCAAAGTAATAAAACTAATTTTTTAGGCTTATTTGAGCTAAGTAATAATAAGGTTTCAAGTAAATTATATTCTGAAATAATATGGTATTTTTTAGATGGAGTAGATAAGAGAATTATTGAATCCAATTTTGATGACGCACAAACTTTTAATAAATACATTGTCCAAACTTCAGGAAGAGACATTATTTTTTATAAAAGTAAGATTTCAGAAAAATGGTGGACGTTAATTGATACATCAAAGAATAAATCTTCTTCTTACCTGCCATGTCTAGAAAGTGATTATTTAGATGCTCTTAATGACAATATACCTATTAGATGGTTAAAGGCAACTAAGCGAGTCTAAACTTCTTGTAAATACCTCTCAGCATCAAGTGCTGCCATACAACCAGTACCTGCAGCAGTAATTGCTTGACGATAATCCTTGTCTTGAACATCACCGGCTGCAAAGACTCCAGGTATATTTGTTTTTGTAGAAATTTTATCTGTTAAAATATAGCCACTATCATCCATATCAACAGTTCCTTTAAATATATCAGTATTTGGAGAATGGCCAATAGCAATAAATAAACCTGTAATTTTTATATCTGAAACTTTGTCATTAAGATTATTTGTAATCTTAATTCCTTCGACAACACTATTCCCAATAACCTCATCTATCTCATGATTAAATAAAACATTGATGTTATCAAAATTTGCTAATCTGTTTTGCATAGCTTTTGAAGCTCTAAAGTGATCTTTCCTGACTAACATAGTAACATTACTACATATTTTCGCTAAATATGTTGCTTCTTCTATTGCTGTATCTCCTCCTCCAACTATAGCTACATCTTGGTTTTTGTAGAAAAAACCATCACAAACTGCACAAGCTGAAACTCCTCCACCTATTAACCTTTGCTCACTTTCTAGACCAAGATATTTTGCAGAAGCTCCTGTACTAATTATAACTGTTTTGGATTGAATTTCATCTCCATTTTGAGTATAGAGCTTATGCACACCTCCCTTTTCTTTGGAAAAATCAACTTTTGATATAAAATCAATTTTAACTTCCGTTCCAAACCTTTCTGCTTGTTCCTTTAATTCATTCATCATGGTTGGTCCATCTATTCCTTTAGGATAACCTGGAAAATTATCAACGTCAGTAGTTGTTGTTAATTGTCCTCCTGGTTCCAATCCTGTGTAAATAATTGGTTTAAGGTCTGCTCTTGCTGCATATATTGCAGCAGTATAACCAGCTGGTCCACTTCCTATAATGATTGTATTCATATAAAGATTTTTGAAATTTTATTTTTGATTTTGTAAAATTAAAAAAACATAAGAATAAATTGATTAAAACATTAGTAACTTTGTCATTTCATAATCAACATGATAATGGCTAAAAATAATCTTAAGTATCAATCTCCTGGAATTAATGAAGAAACTAGATTTGAAAAACTTCACACTGTAACTTTTGAAAATTCAAATGAAGCCTCACTATTAATTGCAAGAGAAATTTGTGATTTAATTAAATCCAAACAAGAAAAGAAAAAAAACTGTGTCATAGGTTTTGCAACAGGATCCTCACCAACTAAAGTTTATCAAGAAATTATAAAAATACACAATGAAGAATCATTAAGCTTTTATAATGTTATTGCTTTTAACTTAGATGAATACTTTCCGATTGAAAAAGATGATAATAATAGTTATCATCATTTTATGAATGAGAATTTATTTGATCATATTGACATTCCAAAAGAAAATATAAATATTCCATCTGGAGACATAAATGAAAAAGAAATTAAAAAATTTTGTTCCTCTTATGAAAAAAAGATTGATAAAAATGGAGGTATAGATATTCAGCTTTTAGGTATTGGTAGAACAGGGCATATTGGTTTTAATGAACCTGGATCTCATTTTAACTCGATTACTAGACTAATTACATTAGATCATACTACAAGATTTGATGCAAGCAAAAGTTTTAATGGAATTGAAAATGTTCCATCAAGAGCTCTAACTATGGGTATTAGAACTATTTTCAATTCCAAGAGAATTATAATAATGGCATGGGGAATTCAAAAAAGTCATATTGTAAAAAAGTCAGTTGAAAATAATATTACATCTCTTATACCGACAACATATTTGCAGAATCACAAGAACACAACTTTAGTTTTAGATAAGGAATGTTCAAGTGAATTAACAAGATTTAAAACGCCATGGTTAGTTGGCCCTTGTGATTGGTCAGATTTAATGAAAAGAAAGGCTATAGTTTGGCTTTGTGAGATTACTGAAAAATCTATTTTAAAACTAACTGATGAGGATTATAATAAAAATGGTTTATCAGATTTACTTGCTTTAGAAGGATCTTCGTACGAGTTAAATATTAAAATGTTCAATCATTTTCAAAATACTATTAGTGGCTGGCCTGGAGGTAAACCAGGGTCAGACGACTCTACTAGACCTGAGAGAAAAAATCCAAACCCAAAAAGAGTTATAATATTTAGCCCTCATCCAGATGACGATGTAATATCAATGGGTGGTACTTTTGATAGATTAGTTTCACAAGGCCATGATGTTCATATTGCATATCAGGCTTCAGGTAATGTTGCAGTTTCTGATCATGATGCGCTTAAATTCATTGAAGTTTCTAATGATATGTTTTCAGTTGATTCAAATACAAAAATTAAATCTTTGATTAAAGAGTTGAAAAACAAAAAATCAGATAAGATTGATTCACCTGAAGTAAGACAACTTAAAGGATTTATTAGGAAAAGAGAAGCAATTGCTGCAACTAGATATATTGGAATTCCAGATTCTAATACTCATTTTATGAATCTTCCATTTTATGAAACAGGTAGAATTAAAAAAAATCCACCTTCTAAAAAAGATGTATTAATGACTGCTTCTCTAATTAATAAGATTAAACCTCATCAAATATATGCTGCTGGGGATCTTGAAGATCCACACGGCACTCATAAAGTTTGTCTTGATATAGTTTTTGAGGCACTAGAATCTCTTAAAGGTGAAAAATTCATTAAAGACTGTTGGCTCTGGTTGTACAGAGGAGCATGGCTAGAATGGGATATTCATGAAATTGATATGGCTGTACCTATGAGTCCAGCACAGGTTCTAAGAAAAAGAAAAGCCATATTCTTTCACCAAACTCAAAAGGATGGCGTAATGTTTCAGGGACAAGATTTAAGAGAATTCTGGGTTAGGGCAGAAGAAAGAAATAATGAAACTGCAGAGAAATATAAAAAAATGGGTCTTGCAGAATATGCTGCAATAGAATCATTTAAAAGACATTATTACTAAAACATTTTATCATGAGAAAGTTTAACAAACTGCTTACATTCCTAGTATTATTTGGAACATTTTTAAATCTACAATCACAGAATAAATTTTCTAACAGAAAGATTAATAATCTTAAAAATCAAGCTTCCCAATTAGTTGAGCAAGATAAAAAGATGACACAAGTTATGGTTGACAAGGTATTTAGTTTCTCAGAACTTGGCTTTCAGGAATTTGAAACATCAAAGTATTTAACAAATATTCTTGAGGAAAATGGATTTGAAGTTATTTATGGAATTTCAGGAATACCAACAGCTTGGATGGCTACTTGGTCAAATGGAACTGAGGGTCCAACTATAGCATTAGGGAGTGATTTTGACGGAATTCCTGTTTCATCACAATACCCAGGTGTAGCCTTCCATAAGCCAATTGTTGAGGGAGCTCCAGGTCATGGTGAAGGACACAATTCAGGACTTCCAGTAGTTATGACTGCAGCATTTTCAGTGAAAAAAATAATGAAAGAAAATGATATAAAAGGTAAGCTTGTAATATGGCCAGGTGTTGCAGAAGAACAAATAGGAAGTAAGGCTTGGTTTGTAAGAGATGGGTATTTTGATGATATCGATATGTGTATTTTTACTCATGTTAGTACTAATATGTCTGTGTCATGGGGAAAAGCAACAGGTACGGGCTTAATTTCAGTTGAATATACTTTTGAGGGAGAAACCGCTCATTCTGCTGGTTCTCCATGGAGGGGAAGAAGTGCATTAGATGCTGCGGAATTGATGAATATTGGTTGGAATTACAGAAGAGAACATTTACATCCTGACCAAAGATCACATTCAATATTCACTGATGCTGGAGATCAACCTAATGTGGTTCCATCTAAGGCATCTATATGGTTTTATATAAGAAATATTACATATGAAGGAATTATGGAAAATTATGCAAAAGCCAATAAAATTGCTGAAGGAGCCTCTCTAATGACTGATACTAATTTTTCATCAAGAATACTTGGGACTGCTTGGCCAAGACATTTTAATAAGATAATTGCAGAAGAGATGTATGAGAATATAAAAAGTGTTGGACTTCCTTCTTGGTCAGAAAAGGATCAAATTCTTGCAAAAGCTGTTCAAAAAGAATTAGGTCTTCAACAAAATGGATTGGCTAAAAATTTAAACAAAATTGGAAAACCTTTACCATATAATGTTAGTGGAGGTTCTGATGATATTGGCGATATATCATGGAAGATTCCAACTGTTACTTTAAGATTTCCATCAAACATTCCCAATGTTACTTTTCATCACTGGTCATCAGCAATTGCTATGGCAACTCCTATTGCCCACAAGGGTGCAAATGCTGGTGCTAAAGTTGTAGCCATGACAACACTTGATTTTCTTTTAAAACCACATAAACTAGATGAGGCAAAAGATTACTTTGAAAACATTCAGAAAAAAGAAACTACATACAGACCAATGATTTCTAAAGATGATCCACCGGCTATCTATTTAAATAAAGAAATCATGAATCAATATAAAGATCAGATTAAAGAATTTTATTATGATGAAACAAAGTATGATACTTATTTAGAACAATTAGGTGTTAAATACCCTGTTATCAAAAAGGATAATTAAAATTTACAATTGACTTCCCATTTTTTTAGTTTAAAGACTTTTTTAAAAAAAACATGATT
>JAQXBP010000072.1:0-22976 GCA_029252345.1 Flavobacteriaceae bacterium
GGATCTTTAAATGATTCAATTATAAAATATAAAGCTGCAGAGCCACAAAAAGCTTTAGAATTTGGTTTTTTGGCTCTTGAATCCTTTAAGGATGAAGAAGAAGTTACTCTTGAATATGTAAACACAAATTACTATTTAGGTGAAGTATATTATTTTTTAAGAGAATATAAAACTTCATTTGAATATTTATCTAAGTCTTTAGAGCTTTATGATCTGTTAAAGCCAAATAAAAGAAGAAATAAAAATGTGATTAAACCGCCCTGGGTTCTTAATTCAATGGGTATTGTATACTATCAAAAAGAGGATTATGTTAATGCCGAAAAATTTTATAACGAGGCTTTAGATAACTTTCAATTATTTGATTCAAATTATGATGATGAAAAATATTATGGAATTAATACTTCCCTACTTAATTTGGCATTAATTAAAAGAGATCAAGGAGATCTAAAATCATCTGAAGAGCTACTAGATCAAGTTTTTGAAAGGGTTAACAGCAATGCAATTAGGTATACAGAAGTTCTTCTAGTATATCTTTCATATATGAATTTATTCTTTGTATCGGATAATGGTGAGTTGGTTGTGGATTATTACAATAAAATAAAGGCTGCACATGAAAAAAATTTATCACTAGATGATGTCTTATTCAAGGAATCTCAAGTTTTATATGCTCAGGCAAATCTAGTTTATGCTAATCTTTTACAATCACAAGGTAAAATGGAAGAGTCATTAGCATACTTGTTTTTAGCAAAAGATCTAACTGTATCGAATCCACAAAGTATCCCAAATGTTAATATTAAAATTTCAAATGCATATTATTTAATGGGAATGAGCTCCAAAGCAAAGGAATTTATTCAACAAAATCTTAGTGATAAAAATATTAATCAATCCCAAAAATTAGATAATTTTAAACTTCTTGAAAAAATATATTCTGATGAAGGGTCTATCAATAATTTATTAAGTGTTAAAGATTCAATTATCTTTTACAATGAAGACCCATCAATAAAACAAGAGGAAAATGAATTTAATACTCTAGAGAACCTAATACTTGTTAGTGAAAAGCAAAATGATTTAAGGCTATCTAAGGTGAGAACAAACAGAATTATCCTTGTTTCTTTTCTGTCATCATCAATTTTATTATTAATCCTTTTATCGTTGAAATTTAATAATGATTTACAAAAAGAAAAAAACAGAAGACTAAATCTAGAAAAAGATAAAATTAATGAAGAGTTAAAATTAAAAAGAAGAGAGCTTTTTAGTAAGGTTAATTTTATATCTCAAAGAAATGACTATTTAAATAAACTAAGAGATCAATTAGGCGATGATATTTCCAATCCTCTAAATTTAAAAAATATAAAAAGAGAAATTAAAAATATTACCACCTCAGAGAAAGCGTATGAAGAATTTGATAAGATGTTTAGTAAAGTATATCCTAAGTTTTATAAAAGATTAAATGCTATAGCCAAGTTATCCCAGACAGATATAAGACTTGCTTCATATATAAAAATGAATCATTCAAATAATGAGATTTCAAGAATTTCAGGAATTTCACCTAGGACGGTTGAAAGTCAGAGGTACAGGTTATCAAAGAAGCTTAACATAGCAAAAGGGCAGGATCTAAACAGATTTATATTTGATATTTAAAAAATAATGCAGTATTAATGCAGTATTATATTATTTGTTACTAAATCTATTTATTATCATATTTACTTTAAACAAAAAATAAAATTAACAATGAAAAAAATAATACTAAGCAGTTTACTGATATTTGCTACTAGCCTGTCAGTATATGCGCAGCAAATCACTGGATCAGTTAGTGATGATAATGGACTACCTTTACCAGGCGCTTCAATTGTTATTCAAGGAACATCTGAAGGTACTACAACCGATTTTGATGGTAACTTCTCAATTGAATCATCTCAAGGAAGTTCATTGGTAATTAGTTATGTTGGATATGAATCACAAATAATAGTCGTAGGCTCATCTCAAATCAACGTTCAGCTAGTTTCAGATAATGCTCTTGACGAAGTTGTAGTTACAGCTTTAGGTATTTCAAGAGAAAAGAAATCACTTGGATATTCAGTAACTGAAGTTTCGGGAGATGATATAAACACTATTAAAGATAACAACATTGCATCTTCTCTTATTGGAAAAGTTGCAGGTTTAAATATTACTAACTCAGGTACTATTGGGTCAGGTTCTAGAATTACATTAAGAGGTAACAACTCAGTAAATGGTATGAACCAGGCTCTTATTGTTGTTGATGGTGTTCCTATAAATGCAGATGGAATTGAATCTAACAACAATGCTGATTATAGTTCTTACGTAACAGGTGGAGGTATAACAGATGTTAACTCAAATGATATTGAATCAATATCAGTTCTTAAAGGTCCTAATGCTTCAGCATTATATGGATCAAGAGCAGGTAATGGGGTTATACTTATTACAACTAAAACAGGATCCAAGGCTGAAGGCTTAGGTATTTCAATTAATTCTAACCTAACTATGGATAATCCAATGTACTTGCCAGAGTTTCAAAATGAATATGCGCAAGGTACCTTAGGCGGAGCTTACACTGATATCTTAACTGACTTTGGTTCTTCTTCATGGGGTCCAAAAATGGGGGCTGAACAAATGTACTTTGATGGAAGGCCAAGAAGAGCTCAAGCTTACCCTGATAACGTAAAAGATTTTTTTGATACTGGTATAAAATCTAGTACATCATTGTCAATTCAGGATGCTTCTGAAAAAGGATCTGTAAGATTTTCATATACAAATAATGATCATAAAGGTATAATACCTAGTTCAACATTAGTAAGTCACAACTTTAATTTAAGAGGTGTAATGAATCTTTCTGATAAATTAACAGTTGATGCAAAAGCTACATACTTTACACAGGAAGTAAATAACAGACAATTTTTGGGAGGTGAAGGTATTATGGGGCCTCTTTATCAAATGCCTAGATCTGTTGATATTAAAGACTTAGAACAATATCAAGTTGATAATCCAGGAACACCTGAGGAATATGTAGTTAGAAATTATGCGGGACCTAATTCACAAACAGCTAACCCTTATTGGATGGCAAATCATGATACACAAAAAGAAAGAAGAAATAGATTTTTTGGGTTTGCCAAAGTTAACTACGAATTCACTGATTGGTTAAGTGCATTTGTTAGAGTAGGTGCTGATATAACTGAAATGAAAAATAAAACAGTTACTAAGCCTGGACATCATTTCTACCGAGGAGGAAGAATGGATGTAGCAACAAATTCATATGGAGAACTTAATACAGATGTGTTAATTACAGCTAAAAAAGATTTAACAAGTGATCTTAACCTAGTATTAAATGTAGGTGGAAGTTTATCTAAAAGAACAGCTGAAGGTTTCTATCAATTTGGAGAAAACTTTAAAATTCCGACAAAGTTCTTTTTAAATAATGCTGCTAATCTTTTAGCGCCAAGAGAAACACCACAAGCTACAAAGAAAGTTAACTCTGCATATGCTAGTGCTAGTTTTGCATACCAAGATTTTTTATATGTTGATTTAACATCAAGAAATGATTGGTCTTCAACATTAGGTGAAGAAAATAGATCTTACATGTACAACTCTGCTTCAGTTTCTGCTATTGTAAATAGCTTTATAGACCCTGAACAAACTGTATTTAATTTATTAAAAATTAGAGCTGGTTACGCTCAAGTAGGTAATGATACAGACCCTTATCAATTAAGTCAAACATTTGATGTTCCGGGTCAGGGATATTTTGGCCTAACAACTTTAAGTGCTCCAAGTATCAAGTTAAATCCAGATCTAAAACCTGAACAGGTTACATCTGTTGAGTTTGGTATTGAAGGTTCTATGCTAGGCAACAGATTAAACTTTGATATCTCAGTATATGATAAAGAGACTACGGATATGATATTTAATGTCCCTGTTGCAGCTGCAACTGGTTACCAGTTCTTTAAAGAAAATGTTGGAAAAGTTTCTAACAAAGGTGTTGAAATTACGATTGGTGGTAGACTTATCCAAAACAGTAAAATGGTTTGGGACACCTCTCTTAACTATGCTAAGAACGAAAATGAATTATTATCATTAATAGATGACTTGGAGACATTTACCTATATGACTACAAATAGTGGTAACCTGTCGTTAAGAGCTCAAGTAGGAGGAACTATTGGTGACATCTACGGGACAACTTGGGAAACAAATGATGCTGGTCAAAAACTAATAAGAGAAGATGGTAGACCATCACCTTCTGGGCCTGATCAGTATTTAGGTACTGCTCAACCTGACTTTTTAGCTGGATGGAATAATACAATTAGATATGGAAATTATACTCTAGGCTTCCAAATTGACGGAAGGTTTGGTGGTCAATTTTACTCAAACACGTCTGCAAATCTTGATGGTGTAGGTGTAGGTGCAAGAACTTTACAGTATAGAGAGTCTGGAGTTACTCTAGATGGATTAAATACTGCAACCAATACTGATAACACAGTGTCAATTACAGGTCAGGAGTACTGGGGTTCTACATCTAGTATTGCAGAAAATTACATTTATGACCAGGATAATATAAGACTAAGAGAACTTTCAATTGGATATCAAATTCCTAATACGGTAGATTATGGTATTCAAAGTGCAAGTATTCAACTTATAGGAAGAAATCTTTTCTTCTTTTCGAAAGAAGCTCCTGATGTAGATCCAGAAAATATGCTTGGAACTGCAATTGGTGCTCAAGGATTTAACTCAAACAATTTACCTTCTTTAAGAAGTTTAGGTCTGAATCTTACATTAAACTTTTAACCCCAATAATTAGAAAATATGAAAAACAATTACTTTTTAACAACAATCGCTTTAATGGCTTTAATGATCTCTTGTACAGATGATTTCAATGAGATAAATGAAAAGCCAGATGCTTTAGCTGCTAGTGATGTTAGTGCAAAATTTTTTGTAACTAACGCTCAAACAGGGCTATTTGCACCCAACAGATATCCTTACTGGAGGGGTCCAATTATTCATGCGGACAGATATGCTGGTCACACAGCCTTTGGATATAAATCCAATTGGTGGGATGATGGCCTAGGTTATAATTATAATCCTGGATATACAAGTGCAGTCCACGATGCTTGGTTTGCATCTTATAATAGTACTTTATCAGCCTTTACAAATTTTGTAAAGGAAGGGGGAACTCTTGAAAATGATAAATATTATGCAATCGCACTAATAATGAAAGGACTATACTATCAATACTATACTGACGCATTTGGAATGGTTCCAATGTCAGAGGCTTCAAACCCTGATATTGTTACTCCGAAGTATGATACTCAGCTTGAAATTTACTCTACTCTTGTATCTGATTTAGATCAAGCTATTTCTTTAATAGGTAATGATGCTACAACAGGATCAGGTGTTGACCAATTGAGTGAAAATGATCTTTTTTTTAATGGTGATCTTCAGTCATGGAAACAATTAGCAAACAGTTTAAAATTAAGATTGGGACTTAGAGCGCAAGGTGCTCCAGGTGAATCTTTCTCTACTTCTGCTGTTGCATCTGCTGTTTCTGGCGGTGTTCTAGCTGATAGAGATGCACTACTTCCAAGGGATCTTGAAATTAGTACATGGGTAAGTGCTGTTTATGGTGATGTGTGGGGTCCATTCTACGGAGGTGGAAACTGGCACTTAACAAAAACTTTAGTTGACGCTCTAAGAGATAATAATGATCCTAGACTATCTAAATATGCAAAACCAAGTAAAGGTGGTACTATTCAATGGGCTAAACCAACTGATGGTGAAAGAGTAGGATTATTTGATAAGCATGTAGCTTATATGACTGATATACTTGATAATTCAGGAGCTACTTACACTAAGACTTCTGATGGTGCTGGTGGGTATACAATTACTATGCCTGAAAATACTAATTATATTGGTCAGCCAACTAGATTAAACGGTAAGATTAAACCATTATTAGACAGAAAATTATGGTCTGAACCATCTGAAGTTGTAGTTAATCAACATAATTCAGGAAAACCTATTTTTCCATTTGTAGTTTTTACTTCTGCTGAAAGTCACTTTATGATAGCAGAAGCAATAACCAAAGGTCTTGCTAGTGGAGATGCTCAAAGTTACTATCAAACTGGAATTAGAAAAGCTATGAGTTTATGGAATGTATCTAGTGCTGATGTAGAGAATTATATCGCAACAGAGAGTATGGCTCTTTTAAATGGTAGTACTGATCAAAACCTTGAGAAAATTGCAACACAAAGATGGATTGCATTATTTACTAATGGTTATGAAGCATGGTCTGTAGTTAGAGATACTGGATATCCAACTGAACTTAGTGCAGGTGTAAATGATGGAGATATTTTTGTTTTAGGAGATACTAATGGAGCATATCCTCAGAGACACAGATATGGATCAGGTCCTTATAACACTAATGGAGCTCAGGTAGAGCAAGCTAACAGTGTTCAAGGTCCAGATAAACAGTCAACTAAACTATGGTGGGCAAAGTAATATTAACAGTAATAATCGTTAAGCTTCTTATTTGTTGATTTTGTTTAGTTTATAAGACCAAAAAAGAAATACCATTATTACATAAAAACCTGTGACGAAAGTTGCAGGTTTTTTTCATTATTTATAATCATATGAAAATATTTAATTATATACTTGTTTTATTAGTTTGTAATATTTTGAATGGTCAAAGTTTAAATTCTCTCACCCTAGAAATGAATGGATTTGA
Organism: Flavobacteriaceae bacterium; assembly: GCA_029252345.1. Lineage (GTDB taxonomy): Bacteria > Bacteroidota > Bacteroidia > Flavobacteriales > Flavobacteriaceae > Marisimplicoccus. The sequence continues at coordinate 6,728 of JAQXBP010000072.1, forward strand.
TTATGAAAGACTATCCAGACTTTCAAATAAGTTAGATGAATTTTCTAAAGAAGGAATTCTGCCAGGATCTGTTGTATTAATTTCTAAAAATGATGAAATTATTTATCATGAAGCTTTTGGTTTTAGTGATATTGATAATCAAATTCCAATGAAAACGAATAGTATATTTAGAATAGCATCTCAAACTAAGTTTATAACTGCTACTGCAATTATGATGCTTCAGGAAAGAGGGGATCTTGTAATTACTGAAAATGTTAGTAAGTATATCCCTGAATTTAAAGAAACTTTTGTTGCTAAGAAATCTGATAATGGTTATTCAATTGAACCTGCGGAAAGAGAAATTACAATCATAGACTTACTTACTCATACATCAGGTATAGGATATGGATTTGGAATCGCATCAGAGGTATGGGAAGATGCAGGAATTCAAGGATTTTATTTAATAAATAGAAATGAATCGATAGTAGAGACTGTAAAAAAAATAGCAAAACTTCCTCATGAATCTCACCCCGGTGATAATTATGTTTATGGATATAGTTCTGATATACTTGGAGCTATTGTAGAGGTAGTTTCCGGAAAAAGTTTTGATTTTTTTCTTAAAGAAAATTTATTTGATCCTCTTGGAATGATAGATACTTCATTTTATCTTCCAGTCTCTAAGAAAGATCGTTTAACTACTATTTACATTTACTCAGAAGATAATGGGCTTAAAAGAGCACCTAATAAGGGTACTTTTGATTCTCAAGGTGCACATTATATAGATGGACCCAAAAAGTCCTTTTCAGGTGGAGCAGGATTACTTAGTACTTCATCAGATTACAATAAATTTCTTTTGATGATCTTAAATGAAGGTAAGTACAGAGACCTTCAAATTCTTTCTAGAAAATCAATTGAAATAATGACAAAGGATAACTTGAATGAAGGTGTTTTTCCATATGCAGGAATGGGTCACGGTCTTGGTGTTCAAGTTGTTAATAATAGAGCAAAATTAAGTGTTCTAGGATCTAATGGAGAACTTATTGGAGGGGGAGCGTATAGAACTGAATATTGGGTTGACCCTCAAGAAGATCTAATCGGAATAATATTAGTTCAAATTAGAGAGCCTCAATATTTATTGAGGTTTCATGATACAATTAAAACACTAATCTATCAAGCATTAAAATAAAAAAAACACTTAGTTGATATTCAATTCTAAGTGTTTTTTTATCTTTATTAAATGCAAATTATATTCAAGACCTTAGCTTTAATTATTTTAGTTTCATGTAGTTCAAGTGCTTCAGAAATCTCATCAGATGATACAGATTTATTACCCTATCAAATAATCAATGAAAAAATATTGTTTATAGGAAATAGTTTTACTTTTTATTGGAATCTTCCTTCTCAAGTTGAAAAGATGTCAATCGAAAGAGGTCTAAACTGGGATATTAAGCATTTCACAGTTCCTTCAGCAACCCTTAAGATTCATTGGAATAATCCTGATTTGAAATCTATTCTTGAAAGTGAAACATTTGACCATGTGATAATTCAAGAACATAGTACAAATATTTTAACAAATGCTCAAGGCAATTCTAAATTTTACTTTGATCAAATTTCTTCATTGATTCCTGATTCAACTCAAATTCATTTTTTTTCAACATGGATGTATCCATCGATGGAACAGTTTAATACAAACAATGAGGATTATCCAATAGAGGAAAGTGTAAAACAAATAATTGATGGAACCACTGCCATGTTTATTCCTGTAGGAAGAGCATTTAAACTTTTTCAAGATAAACATCCTCAGTTTAACTTATTAATGGAAGATAATAAGCATCCAAATCCAAATGGATCATATCTAGCTAGTTGTATTATTTTCTCGCATATAAGTGCAGAATCATCATTAAACCTATCTAAAAGATATAAAGGAAAAGACGCTAGAGGTGTAGATATATACTATAGTATAGTTGAAGATGAAGTTCTGACCTTTCTCCAACAAATTTCTGATGAAGTTATTTTCTAATGAATCAAAGAATATAGACTACTAAAAATCCAAGATAAGTCCCTAAAGCATTTCCAAGACTACCTACCAAAATTGCAGGTAAAATAAGATCTTTTCTATCAAATGCTTCAGCAAGAGCTATAGCTGATGCTCCACCGCCAATATTTGCCTGACTAGCAATTGAAATCATTTCCCAGTCTCGATAAATAATTCCACCAATTATAATAAATAATAGACCATGAATAATAACAGCAGAAATTGTAAATATTAACAATAAGAATCCAACTTCTTGTAGTTGGCTAACTGCACCTATTTCACAATAAGCTCCTATGACTGCTAAAAATACATAGACTAGATAAAGACCAAGATTTTGACTTCCCTTTAAATTTGAAATAAACTTACTTTGGGCTAACAAAATACCTATAGTTGTTAGAATTAAAATTGAGGGGATGTCAATTATATAGAGTGAAATAATATCTGAAATGTAATAAGCGCTAATTCCAAGAAATAATAACCATGAAAGTGAGGTTAAATTTATTGCCTCATTTTCATCATTTCCCTCATTAGATTTATTTTTATTAGAAATAAATTTTTTATTACTCTTCCAAATACGGTTAAGAAATGTCGGGATAATTAATGTAATCATTATCCAAATTGCTGTTACAACATTGTCTACAGCTATTGTTCCTGCATATAAAATTCCTTTTTTTTGAAACTCATACTCTAGTGCAATCGCATTAAAGTTTACACTTCCTCCTGTATATGTTCCAGTTAACATTCCAGCAATTATTTTACCATCTTCTCCTAAAAGGCTATCTGGAGCTAATAAATACCAAGAAATAATAATTCCACAAGTTGTTGCTAAAGATCCTATTACAAAAAGTCCTACCATTGGTAAACCAGCATTTTTAATCGAAGTAATATTAACCTTTAGTAATAAATAAAAGATAGATATAGGCGCAATATATTTGAAGATTATATCATACAGTTCAATACTATTTGATGCGGCAGGAATAAGATTAAAATTTGCAATGACTGCCGTAAAAAGTATAACTAATAAAGCAGCACCACCAAGTTGCTTTCCAATTTTAGTTTTACCAGCATAAACTGATAAAATAACCATTAAGCATAATACTGATAATACATAAATTGGATTACTAATAAAGTCCATTAACTATAATTTTTTTTTTAATCGTAAACTTCTACAACCAATTCTATTTCAACTGCTTGACCTCTGGGTAATGAATTGACTCCAATTGCAGCTCTTGCATGCTTGCCTTTTTCTCCAAAGACATCTACCATTAGATCAGAAAACCCATTTACTACTTTTGGTTGTTCTATAAAATTTGGAGATGAATTTACTAGTCCTAAGACTTTAACAATTCGTTTAACTTTATTTAAATCTCCAAGCATTTCTTTTAGAACAGATAATTGATTAATAGCAGTTTGTCTAGCACCTTCATATCCTTGCTCAATAGTAACATTGCCACCAAGTTTTCCAGTCAATTCAGTCCCATCTGCATATTTTGGCCCTTTTCCAGCTAAAAAAATAAGATTTCCTGCTCTTACACCATTAACATAATTTGCAACTGGTTGAGGAGGAGAAGGTAGAGTTATATTTAGTTCTTTTAATCGTGCTTCTGGGTTATAATCTGAATCAATTTCGGTTGATTGGTTAACTTGAGTACATCCCGTTAAAAAAAGAGATGTTAGAATTATTGAAAACGCATTTGAGTAAAATTTCTTCATAATTTAAATTTATAGCCATGTATCATAATTAAACTCCCAGGCCAATTTTTTTCGTTATTACAATTTAAAAAATTTTGGGATTATTAAATCAATTCGATTACTCAAAAAAGAATAGTTCCTCTTTTAAAGGCTCAAATTTTTGCTTGATAAGTAAAAAGTTCATAATATCTGCCCTTGGAATTGATTAGTACCTCGTGAGTTCCTTGTTCAACAATCTTTCCTTCTTCAATCACTAAAATTTTATGAGCTTTTCGAATGGTACTTAATCTGTGTGCAATTACAAAAGTAGTTCTGCCCTCTGTTAGGGTTGTCAAACTCTTTTGGATTAAGGCTTCACTTTGTGTATCTAAATTAGAAGTAGCTTCATCTAGGATTAAAATACTTGGATTTGCTAAAATAGCCCTGGCAATAGCAATTCTTTGTCTTTGACCTCCCGAGAGTTTCACTCCTCGTTCCCCAATTAATGTGTTTAATCCATCTTCAAAACGATCTGTAAATTCATTAACATATGCAGCGTTTACTGCTTCTTTTAGCTCAGTTTCATCTGCATTAGGTCTGGCATATAAAATGTTTTCTCTAATGGTTCCTTCAAACAAGAATTCATCTTGTAAAACAACTCCTAAATGTTTTCTGTAACTTTCTAAAGTAACAGATGTAATAGGATTTCCATCAATAGTGATTGTTCCTTTGTCTGGATTTATAAAGGTTGCTACTAAACCAGCAATTGTAGACTTACCTGATCCTGAGCTTCCTACAAGAGCTATAGTTTCTCCCGCTTTCGCTTCAAAACTAATACTATGTAATACTTCTTTTTCAGCTTCATATGCAAAACAGACATCTTTAAAACTAATGGCTCCCTCAATGTTTTTTAGTGATAAGATTCTGTTGGAATCATCAGATTCTTCTTCTTCATTCATAAGCTCTTCAGTTCTGTCTAATCCCGCTAAAGCTTCAGTAAGTTGACTACCTATATTACTCATTTGAACGATTGGAGCAACCATAAGTCCTAAAAGAAATGTGAAACTCAAAAACTCTCCAAGGGTCAAGGCTTCCATCATAATTTTATAACCTCCAATTCCCATAATTCCTGTAGTTGCTAAACCTAATAAAAATGTTGCAGATGAAGTCATAAAAGCGGTAGCGGTAAGACTCTTTTTTACATTAAGAAATAACTTGTATACTCCTTTTTCAAAAATGATGCTTTCCTGTTCTGCTGCGTTAAATCCTTTTATGACTCTAATACCACCTAACGTCTCAGTAAGTCTTCCGGTAACTTCAGCATTAATTTTACCACGAGCTCTAAAAATAGGACGAATTATTTTAAATGCTTTAAGAGCAATCACGGCAAATACACCTAAAGGAATAAGTGTAAATAAGGTCATTGAGGGACTAATCTGTAATAAAAGCACTAGTGAAACAAGGGCGGTAATTGTTCCTCCTACTAATTGAATCAAGCCGGTTCCAATCAGGTTTCTAACCCCTTCTACATCTGTCATAATTCTAGAAACAAGAGCACCAGATTTAGTGTTATCAAAAAACCGAATAGGTAGTCCCAATATTTTCTTTTGAACTTGAGTTCGAAGCTCTGCAATAAGGTATTGGGCTTGAACAGAGAGAATTTTAGTCAGTAAAAAGGAAGTAATGGATTGAATGAGAATGGATAGAATTACTACCCCAATTAATATTTTTAATTGGTTTAGATCTTTATTGGGAATAATATCATCCATCAACATTTTCAGAGAAAGGGGAGCTACAAAGCTAGCTGCTTTACTTATAATTATTAACAGTAAACCTATAAACACCATTTTCTTTCTTGGCCATATAATGGTTGTGAATGCTTTTATTATGGATACTTTAGGTTTGATTTTTATCTTTTTATTTAATATAAGATTCAACTGATTTTGCAGTATCTAAAACAGTTTTTTCAAATGGTATTGGTTTCCAATCGAAGGTTTTCATCGTCAAGGAAACATTGCCATTATAGGTTTTACCAACAAAAGATCTCATGCTTTTAGCTTCCCTATCAAGATAACTCATTATTCTGAGTAAAAAATTAGGAGCTAAATTAGTACTTACCTTATCATAACCATTGGATTTGAGTATTTTAGCTACTTGCTGAAAAGCATAGGGTTCTTCAGTGGTAACAATAAACCTTTTTCCGTTTGCATTCGCATTTTCAAGAGCTTCGACATGTATTTTTGCAACGTCTCTAACGTCAGACATATTAATTGAAGCTTGAGGAAGCATAGGCATTTTGCCTTGAATCATTTGTGTAAACATGCTCATAGAAGCACCAGATAAGTCCCCTGATAAACTTGGTCCAAAAACAGGGCCTGGATTTACAACAACGAGTTCCATTTTGGAAGCATCGGATTGAGTATTTATAAAATCCCAAGCAGCTTGTTCTGCTAAGGTTTTACTTTTTGCATATGCTGATACATTTTTTCCTTTTACATTGGTCCAAGACTTAGAATCTACTTTAATAGATTTGTCAGCATTTCCAAGCATTGAAACCATTGATGAGGTTAAAACTACTCTTTTAATACCAGCACTTTTTGCAGCTTTTAAAGCTCTCATTGTTCCATCAACAGCAGGCCTTATGTATTCATTTTCATCTTTTGGCTCGATATTGATAAATGGTGAAGCTACGTGCATTACAAAGTCACATCCCTTTACTGCTTTATCCCAGCCATCATCGCTTAACAGGTTTAGCTCACAAAATTCTAGATTATCTTTTGGGTCAACTACATTTTTAATTGAATTAATAACTTGTTCTGTTTTTGAAAGATTTCTAACAGAGCCTCTAACAGAATACCCACTTTTTAATAATTCTAAAGCACAGTGTTTTCCTATATAACCTGAAATTCCTGTTAACAATACTTTTTTATTCATAGTCTTTTTGTTTTATTTTTTCATAAACTATGCCACATCTTAAAAGCGTGACAAAGTTTATTATACAATGACATCATGACATTTATATACCTAGGTATTTAGAATTAACAAACTACATGATTAAGAAGTTTATCTTCAAAGATTTAAATTAAAATTTTAATTCAACTCCAATAGGACAGTGATCAGAGAGCATATCCTCCTCTGTCATAGATTCTGGTTTTTCAGAAAAATAATAGACAGTCTCACTACCTTTGATTAGTAATTTTTCGGCTCCTGCACCCATTAATATATGGTCAATAGGCTCTGGATAACTTGGATGGCATCCTTTTAAGTCCTGCATACTGTTGCTAATGACTACCGCTTTGTTTTCCATTTCTGTCATAACCTGCCAAAGTTTATTATCTGGATTGGCTATTCTATGGTTAAAATCACCGAGCAGAACAAAAGGTCGATCACTATTAATTTTCTTTTCTATCCATGTGTCTAGAAGTGGCACTTGCTTTTGAAAAGTCTCGCAAGCACGTCGAGAAGATGAGGAGTAGTCCTCTACAAAACACCCGCTCTTAAGGTGAACTGACATAACCTCAATTGTATCCTTTTGATTAATGATGTTAGCAATAAGTCCATAACGTAACCCTTCTCTGTCCAATGCGAGTTCCTTAAAGGTTCCCACATCTTGAAAATTAACTCCCTTTCTAATGACTAATGCAACACGCTGCTGAGTCGACTTTTGTCCATTTCCATAGCAGTTATAAGAACTACTTGCAGGACGATCTGAAACTATGATATTCCAATCTTTTTCAGGAAATACACGAGCTACTGCCTTTAAAGATTCAACTTCTTGCAAGGCAATTACATCAGCATCTAAAGTACTGGCAAAATTCCGTAATTTCATATAATCGCTCTCTTGACGAGGAACACATCCCTCACCAACATTCTCAGCAAGATGTTCCATATTCCAAGCTACAAAACGGATTTCAGAAGAACAAGAAGTAAGTATAACCAAAACAAGAGTAGACAATAATAAAGAAATCTTATTTATCATTTTATAAATATAAAAAAACGGTTACACTATAATAGTATAACCGTTTTATTGTTTTAGTAGCGAGGGCAGGACTCGAACCTGCGACCTTTGGGTTATGAGCCCAACGAGCTACCTACTGCTCTACCTCGCGATTTGAAATGCAAATATAGTAAACTTTCATTACTCAGGGCTAAAGCATTTGATTTAAGTAGTTATCTTTGCCGAAATGTCTGATAATAAACATAGATCTGGATTTGTTTCAATAATTGGTAGACCAAATGTTGGTAAATCAACTTTGATTAACTCTTTAATGAAACAGAAGCTGTCTATAATTACATCTAAAGCTCAAACAACTAGACATAGGATTAGAGGAATTGTAAATGGTGATGACTATCAAATTGTGCTATCAGATACTCCAGGTATTTTAGATCCAAGTTATAAGCTTCAAGAGGCTATGATGAAGTTTATAAAGGAAACTTTGATAGACTCTGATTTCCTAGTAATAGTTGAAGAAGTAGGTAATAAGGAATCATTTGATGAATCTTTAATTCAAAAATTAAACTCCTTTAAAATCCCCATAATTCTGCTAATAAATAAGATTGATCTTTCCAGTCAAGAAGAATTAGAGGATTCAATAACTCATTGGAAATCTATATTTCCTGGTATTGATATTTACCCTGTATCTGCAATTGAAGGTTTTTTTGTTGATGAGTTAATAGAGATTTTTAAAGATAAACTTCCTTTATCTCCTCCATTTTTCCCAAAAGATCAATTTACAGATAGACCGGAGAGGTTTTTCGTTAATGAGTCTATAAGAGAACAAATTTTAGTGCATTACGATAAAGAAGTTCCATATTCAGTTGAGGTAATCACTGAGGATTTCAAAGAATCACCAAAAATTATAAAAATTAGATCATTGATACTTGTTGAAAGAGAATCTCAAAAAGGAATTTTAATTGGCCACAAGGGATCTTCTTTAAAAAGGGTCGCTACAAAGGCTAGACATGATCTTGAGAAATTTTTTGGAAAGAAAATATTTTTAGAAGTATTTATTAAAGTAAGGAAGAACTGGAGAAATGACCCTTCTTCATTAAAAAAATTCGGATATAATATATAATAAAATGAGTGGAATTGTTGCTATTGTTGGAAGGCCTAATGTTGGAAAGTCTACTCTTTTTAATAGGTTAATTCAAAAGAAAGAAGCTATTGTTGATGAGGTTAGTGGAGTAACTAGAGACAGACACTATGGTAAATCTGATTGGAATGGTGTTGAGTTTAGTGTAATTGATACTGGAGGATATCTTCCAGTTAGTGACGATGTTTTTCAAAAAGAGATTGATAAGCAAGTAATATTGGCTATTGATGAGGCAGATGTAATACTATTTTTAGTTGATGTTAAAGATGGAATGACTGGTGTAGATCAGTCAATTTCTGATATGCTTCATAAATCATCTAAAAAGACTTTTCTTCTTGTAAATAAAGTTGATAATTCTAAATTGATTGAAGACTCTACTGAATTTTATTCTTTAGGTTTTAAAGATCTCTTTTGCTTATCATCAATTAATGGATCTGGAACGGGAGAGTTTTTGGATTTATTAGTAGAACAATTACCTAAAGAGGACCTTGCTGTATCTGATGTCCCAAAGTTTGCTGTAGTTGGAAGGCCTAATGCCGGTAAGTCATCATTTATTAATTCTCTTATAGGTGAAGAAAGGTTTATAGTTACAGATGTTGCAGGTACAACTAGAGATAGTTTATATACTAGATATAATCAATATGGTTTTGATTTTGAACTAATTGATACAGCAGGAATAAGAAGAAAAACTAAAGTTTCAGAAGATATTGAATTCTATTCTATATTGAGATCAATAAGATCAATTGAGAATTCAGATACATGTTTAATAATTTATGATGTTGAAAGAGGTTTTGATTCACAGGTTCAAAATATTTTTTGGCTAGCAGCCAAAAATAAAAAAGGTATAGTGATTCTTGTAAATAAGTGGGATACAATGAATAAAGATCATACAACTTCAAAGCAAATTGAAGAAGAAATCATGACTAAGACATCTCCATTTATTGATATACCTATTGTTTTTATTTCTGCACTTACAAAACAAAGAATTTTTGATGCAATAAAAATAGCAATGGAGGTAAATGAGCGAAGGAATACTAAAATTTCAACAAAAAAACTTAATGATTTATTATTACCTATTATTGATCAAAAACCTCCTCCTAGTACAAAAGGAAAGTATGTGAAGATCAAATTTTGCAGGCAACTTCCAACAAAGTATCCTCAGTTTACATTTTACTGTAATCTCCCCCAGTACATTAAAGATCCTTATAAAAGATTTCTAGAAAATCAAATTAGAAAACATTATAATTTTACTGGTGTTCCTATTGATGTATTTATAAGAAAGAAATAATTAGAGATTATTCTTTAAAGATTTTAACTCTTCTTTTATTTTGTTCAGTTTTTTTAGGATAGTCAAATTTTCAGATTCAGAAATATCTTTTGATTTTAGTTTTTTCTTAGCTCCTTGAATAGTTAATCCATCCTTTTTTAACATTGTATAGATTATAGAAATAGTTTCAATATTTTCACTAGTGAATTTTCTAATACCAGTAGACTTAATCAAAGGATTAATTTCATCAAACTCTTTTTCCCAATATCTTAATAATGAAGTGTTAACATTAAAGTGTGATGCAACTTCACTTATACTATAATATTTTTTTTCTGGAAGATTTCCGAACATATTCTAATCAAGAGATTGATTCTCCTGTGATGCTTGGTTTACTAATTTCTCAAATTCAAGTGGAGATAAACTACCAGTATAGAAGTTAATTGGATTTATTTTTCTTCCATCTTTAACAATTTCATAATGAAGATGGGGGGCAACAGACCTACCTGTATTACCGACATAACCTATAAGATCTCCTCTTTTAACTTTATTTCCTCTTCTAACTTCAATTTTACTCATGTGAGCATAAATACTTACGTATCCAAATCCATGATCAATTCTTACATGATTTCCAAAACCTACGGCTCTATTATCAGCTCTAGATATTCTACCGTCACCAGTTGCGTAAATTGGCGTACCTGTTTTAGCAGAAAAGTCCATTCCTGAATGCATTGTTCTTCTTTTTGTAAAAGGATCAATTCTATAGCCATAACCTGAAGCCATTCTTTTCAAATCTTTATTATTAATTGGCTGAATTGTAGGGATAGACGTTAATAATGATTCTTTATTTTTTGCTAATAATTCAATTTCATCAAGAGATTTAGATTGAATCACTAATTCTTTAGTTAAAATATCAACCCTTTCAGAAGTATTAACTATAAGGTCTGAACTTTCATACCCTTCCAGATAATCATATCTATTAATTCCTCCAAAACCAGCTTTTCTTTGTTCTTCTGGAATTGGACTAGCTTCGAAATAAACTCTATAAAGACTATTGTCTCTTTCCTCAATATTTGCTAGAGTAGATTCTACTTGATCTAATTTTTTATTCAAAACTCTAAGTTGTAATTCATAATTATCAATCTCTCTTGCCTGAACAAGTTCTTTTGGAGTATCTATAAAGTCAGTATTTAAAAGAATAATTGTTATAAATGAACCAATTATAACTGAACTTATTAAAAACAAAGAAAGTCTGTAAATACGTTGAGCAAAAGTTCTTTTAATTGGAACAAACTCTAAATTCTCAGAATCAAAATAATATTTATTTTTGGACATAGATCAATTTGTTGTAATTTCAACGTTTTAATGGTTGAAAACCATTACAAATATAAAAAAAATGAATTCATCCGTTGTTAGAGAAAAATTTTTTCAATACTTCAAAGACAAAGGACACGAGATAATCCCCTCAGCATCTGTTATAAATAAGACAGATAAAAACTTAATGTTCACTAATGCTGGGATGAATCAGTTTAGAAACATATTCACAGGGGATCAAAATCCTAAATTTTCTAGAGTTGCAAATTCTCAAAAATGTTTAAGAGTTTCAGGAAAGCATAATGACCTTGAAGAAGTTGGCGTTGACACTTATCATCATACTTTTTTTGAAATGCTTGGTAATTGGAGTTTTGGAGATTACTTTAAAAAAGAAATTATTGAATGGTCATTTGATTTAATAACAAATGTATATGGAATAGATAAAGAAGATTTATACGTTTCAGTATTTGAAGGCTCAGAAGATGATAATACACAGTTTGATAAAGAGACTTTTGATGAATGGAAAAAATATTTTTCTGAGGATAAGATTATAAATGGAAATAAAAAAGATAATTTCTGGGAAATGGGTGATACAGGTCCATGTGGTCCATGTTCTGAAATCCATGTTGATTTAAGATCAGCTTCAGATAAGAAAAAAATTAATGGAGCAGATCTTGTAAATAAAGATCATCCTCAAGTTGTTGAGATATGGAATTTAGTTTTCATTCAGTATGATAGGAAGAAAGATGGAACACTCAAAAAATTAGACAAACAATATGTTGATACTGGAATGGGTCTTGAGAGACTATGTATGGCTCTTCAAGGAAAAAAATCAACATATGAAACTGATTTTTTTACAGATATAATTAAAGAAATTGAAAATATTTCTGACAAGAAATATTTAGGAGGTGATGAATCTATTGATATAGGTATAAGAGTTATTTCAGATCATTTAAGAGCTATAATCTTTACTATTTTAGATGGACAAGTTCCTAGTAACACAGGTTCTGGATACGTAATTAGAAGAATACTTAGAAGAGCTATAAGGTATGGATATACAAATCTTGATATAAAAGAACCTTTTTTGTATAAACTAGTTGAAAAAGTTTCAAATAAATATTATGATGTATATCCAAGTTTAAAAACTCAACAAAGTTATATTGAATCTATAATTAAAGATGAAGAAAATGGATTTTTAAAGACCTTAAATCAAGGACTAAGTTTAATTAATGAGTTAATTAATTCAAATCCATCTGATAAAATAATTAAAGGAGATATTGCATTTAAACTTTATGACACTTTTGGATTTCCAATTGATTTAACGTCGTTAATAGCTGTAGAAAATAATTTCAAAGTTGATTTTGATGGCTTTAATGAAAATATGAAAGCTCAAAAAAATAGATCTAAGTCAATTAAAAACGAAGAAGTATCTGACTGGATTATTATTGACGATAAATCATCAAGTAGCATGTTTCTTGGTTACGATATGAGTGAAATTGATGGAAAAATCATTAAGTATAGAGAAAGTAAAACTGACCAAAACAATATTATTTTTCACATAGTGACAGATAAAACATCTTTTTATCCAGAAGGTGGTGGGCAAATAGGTGATATTGGACATATCATTTCAGGAGACAGTAAGATTAAAATAAAAAATACTTTTAAAGATACTGGAGAAATAATACATGAAACGACTGAACTACCTGATGATATTCAATCTCTATTAAAGCTTAAAATTGATAAAAACAGAAGATCTTTAATTGAATCAAATCATACATCTACCCATCTTTTACATCAAGCATTGAGAAACATACTAGGTAAACATGTTGAACAGAGAGGATCTATGATTTCTGATAAAATGTTCAGGTTTGACTTTTCTCATCAGAATAAAATATCTGATCTGGAACTTGTTAATATAACCGACTTTGTGAATAAAAAAATCAACCAGTCTATTGATATTATCGAGAACAGGGAAGAAGACTATCAAATAGCAATTAAAAATGGAGCTATCGGTCTATTTACAGAAAAGTATGAAGATAAGGTGAGAACAATAAAATTTAATGATTCATATGAATTATGTGGTGGAACTCATGTTAAAAATACAGGTGATATATCCTCGTTTAAAATAATATCAGAAGGATCACAAGCATTTGGAATAAGAAGAATTGTCGCTACTACAAATGATGAGGTTATAATTGCTGAAAATCTTAAACAAAAAGCACTTAAGGAAAAGGCAGACACTGAAAATGAAAAAAAACTTCTTAAAAAAGAGCTAGAATCACAAAATAAAATTAAGATCCAATCAATCAAAGACGATTTAATAAAAAATATTTCCAACCAAAATGACATTAATAATTTTATTGGTGAAATTGATTTAGACCCCAAATCAATCAAAGAACTCTGTTTTATCTTATCTGATAAATTTGAAAACTTATTTCTAATTCTCATTTCTAAATCTGACGAAAAAGTATTTATATCATGTTTTATTTCAAAGAACTTAATAGAAGAAAAAGAATTAAATGCTTCTAAAATAATTAGAGAGTTATCACCTTTAATTAATGGAAGTGGAGGAGGTCAACCTTTTTTTGCAACAGGAGGAGGAACAAACAAAAATGGAATAGATCAAGTTATATTAAAGTCTAAGAAAATAATTACTCAGCTTTAGGCGGATACTTCTCAAGTATTTTCACTACAAAATCATTAACCATTTTGTCTCTGTCATTCGAGTACTCATTTAAAACTCCCACACCTTTTCCCTGCCAAACAAGTTGTTGATTTTTACTATCTATAAGACTTACGTAGAGTGTACCCTGAACTCTTGAATATCCGGAAGAATAGGGATAATTATATGAAAAAGGGTACCATCCATATGGAAGATAGTTGTTCACATAAACTCTTTCTTTTGATTTTGTTTCAAATGTAACAAGCAAATCAGGTGAATTTGATCTTTCTAGCCCTTTTGTTTTAAGTCCTATATCTAGAGACTTTAGAATTCTCTTCTTATCTAAATCAGATATTTCAACTTTATCAATATCTGGTTGATAAAAAGAATAGGTGTTATAATTGCTAAAATTTACATCAGAGTCATAATCATATTGCACATAAACTCCACATGATTGAAAGACAAACATTATTGTGAATAACATTATTTTTAATGAGGAGTATTTTTTTATAATTTTCATTTGTAATAAAGTTATGAAAAAAATATTTGTATTAATAATCATTTTTACATCATCCTGTTCTTCACTAAAAACAATCTCAGATGTAAATAATACAGTTGAACAAAAAATAAATTTTTATGTTAAAAAATATGCTCCTGCAGCTACCAAAAATATGAGGTTCTTTAAAATTCCAGCAAGTATAACTCTAGCTCAAGGAATATTAGAGTCTGGATATGGAGAGGGAACCTTAGCTAAAAAGGCAAATAATCATTTTGGTATTAAATGTCATAAAGAATGGAAAGGAAAATCAATAACTCATGATGACGATGAAAAAGGTGAATGTTTTAGATCTTATAAAAATCCACTTAGATCTTATCGTGATCACTCGTTATTTCTAGTAGATAGAGATAGATATAGTAACTTGTTTACTCTTAATAGAAAAGATTATAAAGGATGGGCAGTTGGTCTTAAAGCTGCAGGTTATGCAACAGATCCAAAATATGCTGATAAACTAATAAGTTTAATTGAAAGATTTAATCTAACTAGGTTTGATGAATAAAGTTTCTCCGTCTTTATATACAGAAATTAACTCTTTACCTCTTAATTCTTTTGTAATCTTATCCCATTTTTTATTTGAAAAACCAAACTCAGATTTAAAATCACTTAGCTTGCATTCACCATTCTTCAAAAGTTTATCAAGAAATAGTTTAGCATCATTGGAAATCTGCGGAGCTTCCTTAATAGGTTTCATTTGAGGAAAAAATAAAACTTCTTGAATTGAGGTTTTGTTAGTCATCAACATAACTAATCTGTCAATTCCAATTCCAATTCCAGATGTTGGAGGCATACCATATTCCAATGATTTGATGAAATCCATATCAATAAACATTGCTTCATCGTCACCTTTTTTGCTTAATTCTAGTTGACCCTCAAATCTCTTTAACTGATCAATAGGATCATTAAGCTCAGAATAAGCATTAGCAATTTCCATTCCATTTACAAAGAGTTCAAATCTTTCTGTAAGCTTGGGGTTTGATCTATGCTCTTTAGTTAATGGACTCATCGATTTTGGGTAATCAGTAATAAATGTTGGGTTTATAAAGTTTTTTTCACACTTATCTCCAAAAATTGCATCAATAAGCTTGCCTTCACCCATACTATCATCTTCTTCAATTGACATTTCATCACAAATCTTTCTTAATTCAGTTTCATTCATATCTGAAATATCATAACCAGTAAACTTCTTTATAGCATCAATT
The DNA here is from genome assembly GCA_029252345.1 of Flavobacteriaceae bacterium. GTDB lineage: Bacteria > Bacteroidota > Bacteroidia > Flavobacteriales > Flavobacteriaceae > Marisimplicoccus. Next base: position 22,504 of record JAQXBP010000072.1, read on the forward strand.
ATAGAGAGTCTTTCATATGGAGCTTTGAAATCTATTGAATTAGAGTCAAATTGAATTTCTGTTTTATTATGAATATCTAGACATACTTTTTCAATAAGTGATTCAGTTAATTCCATCATCCAGAAATAATCTTTGTAGGCGACGTACAGTTCAAGTATTGTAAATTCTGGATTATGATTCTTATCCATACCTTCATTTCTAAAATCTCTTGAAAATTCATAGACTGCTTCAAAACCTCCAACAATTAATTTTTTAAGAAATAATTCATCCGAGATTCTTAAATACAGAGGTATGTCTAACGCGTTATGATGGGTTACAAATGGACGTGCAGTAGCGCCACCTGGAATAGGTTGTAAAACTGGAGTTTCAACCTCTAAATAGGATTTATCATTTAAGAAACCTCTAATAGTATTCATAATCTTTGTTCTCTTTATGAAGGTTTCTTTTACATGAGAATTAACAATTAAATCGAC
>JAQXBP010000073.1:0-4155 GCA_029252345.1 Flavobacteriaceae bacterium
ATATTCCCAATATTAATTAACTCCGTAAAAAAGTTCTTTAAATCTGCTGTTTTAATATTTTCATTTAACCTAGAATACTCTGCAAGTGCATTTTCAAATAAATACTTACCTGTTATATAACTTGTTCCATAACCAGGCTGCCTTAAGTACAGATGTTGCTCAAATATTAATAATTCTTTTTCTGTTTTCATCCACCCTCTAGGTGTGAATTCAGAGTGAATTTTACCTGCATCTTCCATAGTCATAAGATTTGCATGGGCATAAAGAGATCCTAATCCCCTAGCTGCTCTTTGAGCAATTAGAATATATACAATTTCTTTTGATCTTGGACTACTTTCATACAGTCCTAATTGCATAAACATTTCTTCAACAGCTGTTGCAACTCCTTCATTTCTACTGTCAAAAATATTATACAGAACAGGGTCTTTTCGAATAATATTTTTGTTAGGATTATTATCCATTTCAGCTAGCTCAAACCAATGAAAAAAATGAGAGAATAAAGGTTTTGGGTCTAAATGAGCTGTTATCCAAAAAAAGTTTCTTTTTTCTTCTTCAACAAAACTTCCTAAATGTTCATCAAGTGCTTCTTTATAATAATCTTTTACTTCAATTATATCTTCTTCAGCCAGAAAATTAATTAAATCTATTGAAGCTTGACGCACAAGTCTATTATATTCATCTGGAGATGATGCTGGATTAAGTTTTGGTAAACTTCTGTTCTTATGTTCTTCTAACTTTAACGAAGCCCAAGCTCTTGACAACTCTCGTTTAAGAAGCATTACTTCATCATCCCAAGACAATGGAACTAAGTGTACATTGTTTTGATACCAGGTGTAGTTTTCTTTTCCAATTCCAGAAGGCCCAGTTTTTTTTGAAGATTCATTTTTTAACCATATTGATAAACTTTTAGTTGATTCAATAGCGTCATTTAAAGCATTAACCAGAATTATATTTTTACTTATATCCTTAAATTTTTTAATTGATTCTAGATTATCAATTTGGGTATCTATATCTCTTATTCCTGCTATCCATAAATCTTTTGCATTTCCAGTTAAATTTAGTTTTGCCTGTTCATTAAGAGGTGATATAATTTTTAATTCACTTATTAATTTTTTTGAATCATTCTCTGTTAATGGAAATGAATATTTCCAAATTTCTATAACATTGTGGTGAGTAGGACCTTCATGAGCAGGGACATCACTCCTATTCATCCAAACTGATTTATAATAAGCTGGATCTCTCTCCCATGGTTTGAGAACTCTATAATTAAATTCAAACCCATTCATTTCAGCCCATATTAAAGTCCAATCTACTTTGCTTTGGGTATCTAGGGTAGATTTGTCAATATCATTTAACCTATCTCTTAACTCTCTAAATTCCGGGATCCTATTATTAAATGATTGAGTAGTATAATTTGGAGCTCCATTTAATGATGGGGGATCTTCAAACTCACGCCAATCGTTGAATAATATTTCTAATGTTTTTCTATTATCATTTTGAGATGTTAAAGATGAAGTGGTTATAAAAAATAAAGCCGATAAAAAAATTAAAAATTTATTCATAGCCTCAATTTATGAAAAAAGGTTTAAAAATTAATTAACTTAGTTTAATGAGATGCCCTAAAGAATTTTCAAAATTCTCTACTATCCTTATTTTTTTATTTGCTATTACTTTTTCATCCTACGGTCAAGAAGACTTTTTAGAAAGTAGACCTGAAGTAAATATAGTTTATATAGATAATGAGCCAGTAATTGACGGAGAAGTAATTAATGATGACGTATGGAATTCAGTATTCCCCATAACTTCAATGACTCAGATAACTCCAAATTTTGGTGAGCCATCAAGTGAAAAAACAGAAATACGATTAGCTTACACAAATAAGACTTTTTATATATCTGTAATTGGATTTGATAGTGATCCATCAAAAATAGTAGTCTCAGACTCAAGAAGAGATGCTAACTTAAACGATGAAGACAGCTTCTTATTTATACTAGATACGTATAATGATTTTCAAAATGGTTTTCTTTTTGGAACTAATGCTGATGGGATGCAATATGACGCCCAAATAGATAATGAAGGTGTTGGTGGTTTCAATCAAAATGCAAGACAAAAAGGAGGAACACTAGGTGGGACAAACCTTAATTGGGATGCTTCTTGGGAAGTTAAAACTTCAAAAGGAGATTTTGGTTGGAGTGCAGAATTTTCAATTCCATTAAAGTCATTAAGGTTCTTACCTGGAGAAAATAAAACTTGGGGATTAAATTTTCAAAGAAATATTTCAAAAAATAGTGAAACTTCATATTGGGCATCTTTACCCCTAGGCTTTGATATTAAAAGAGTTTCGATAGCAGGTAAACTTAAAGGTCTTAACCTGAAAAACCCAAAGAATCTTAAAGTCATTCCTTACACTGTTGGTAATTCTTCATATCAGATTTTAGAAAAAGGTAAAGATGTGTCTCTTGATTTAGACTCAGGTGTAGATATAAAATACAGCTTGACTCCTGGATTAACTCTTGATTTAACATACAATACAGATTTTGCACAAGTAGAAGTAGACGAACAACAAGTTAATCTTGATCGTTTTAATCTTTTTTTTCCTGAAAAGAGAGCATTTTTTCTAGAAAATGCAGGACAATTCTCAGTTGGAAGTCCTGGAGAAATTGATCTTTTTTTTAGTAGAAGGATTGGAATTGGAGATGAAGGTAAATTAGTTCCAATAAAAGGAGGGGGAAGAGTTTCTGGAAAAATTGGTCAAACAAATGTTGGTTTACTTAATATGGTTACTGATGAGGTTTCTGATCAAAATGTTTTTGAAAATAATTTTTCTGTTGCAAGAGTTAATCATGACTTTAATAATTCGAGATCTTCTTTAGGAATGATTTATGTAGGCAAAAATGAGATTGGTAATTCAAATAATGAGTATAATAAAGTTTATGCTCTTGATGGTAAATTAGCACTTGGTAAAAAAGCTGACATTACTGGCTTTTTTTCAAAAAGTGATAGTCCTGATGTTAATTCTTCTGATCATTCATTTAAGCTTATGGCTAATTATAATTGGAATGGGTGGAGGATTAATGCTGGCTACACAGAAGTTGGTGAGGGCTTTAATCCTGAAGTAGGATTTTTGATGAGATCTGCATTTAAGAAACCAGAATTTTTAGTGTTTAAACAAATTAGGCTGAAAAATTTTGGACCTTTATTAGAAGTCAGACCACATATTGCTCATAGAAGTTATTTTGATTTTCAAGATCGACTAGTTAGTAGTTGGACTCATATTGATAATCACTGGGTGTGGCCTTCAGGATTTGAAATTCATACAGGTATAAATATAACATCAGAAGGAGTTTTTGATTCTTTTAAAATATCAGATGTTGAAATACCAACAGGTGAATATTTTCATCAAGAGTTTCAATTTTATATTCAATCTAATCGAAATAAAGCATTAAATTATGTTAACAGAACTATTATTGGAGGATATTATGGGGGTGATAGATTCTTACTTTCAAATAATATAAACTACAGAATTGGAAACAAATTTAATTCAACTCTTAACCTTGATTATACAAAACTTTCTCTTGAAAATGGAGATATTAATGCACTAATAACTGGATTAAAATTAAGCTACTCTTTTACTCCTAAGATGTACTTACAGAGTTTAATTCAATACAACAATGTTACAAATATTACATCTGTAAATACACGTTTTGGAGTGCTTCAAACTGCAAACTCTGGTTTATTTGTAGTTGTTAATTTTATTAGAGATTCTGATTGGTTTGACTATATAGATAATAGAAGTGTCTCAGTAAAATACAGTTATCAGTTTGATGTATTGTAATTTGAAATTATTAAATTAAGGATATGAAAAAATTATTAAAAGCATTAAGTATATCCTCTTTGCTTTTTATTAGCTGTGAGAGTAATGAAAATGAATGGATTAGCCTTTTTGATGGGGAGAGTCTTGACGGATGGGAAATGAAGATAAAAGGTTATGAGTTAAATAATAATTATCGAAATACATTCAGTGTTAAAGATGAGGCAATTAGAGTGTCATATGATAATTATGATTCTTTTGGAGAAAAATTTGGTCATCTATTTTATACTAAACAAAAATTTAAAAATTATCATCTAAAACTAGATTATAGGTTTTATGGAGAA
>JAQXBP010000074.1:0-9075 GCA_029252345.1 Flavobacteriaceae bacterium
ATGCATAAAGTTTTGTTATTTAAAATATCTTGGTAAGGTGTCATTATATCAAGACTTCCTTTCATTGCTTTTTTAAGTAACATTCCTATAATAAGCATTCTATTTATCTCATTTGTGCCCTCATATATCCTACCAATTCTAGAATCTCTCCATGCGCTTTCGATAGGTGCTTCAGCAGAAAAACCCATTCCACCAAAAATTTGTATTCCTTCATCTGCACAATTTTGCATATCCTCTGAAATAGCTACTTTTAGAATTGAACATTCTAAAGCAAATTCTTCAATACCTTTAAGTTCAGATTCTGATTTACTTAAACCATTAGATAGGTATTCATCCATTTTTAACTGAACATCACTTGCAGCTCTATAGCATGCAGATTCTCCAGCATAACAAGATGTAGCCATAGTAGCTATTTTTTCTTTAATTGCACCAAAATTGGAAATTGGTTGCTTGAATTGTACTCTATTATTTGCATAATCAGTTGAAATAGAAATTGATCTTCTTTGTCCATCAAGATTTGCAGCACCTAATTTAATCCTTCCTACATTTAGAGCATTCATAGCTATCTTAAAACCACCATTTCTTTCTCCGAGTAAATTTTCTACGGGCACTTTTGTTTCTGTAAAAAATACCTGTCTAGTTGAGGACGAGTGTATGCCTAGTTTTTTTTCTTCTTCTCCAAGTTTTATTCCGTTATTAGAATCATTAGGGACAATAAATGCTGTTATATTTTTATCATCTTCAATTCTAGCAAAAACAATAAAGATCTCTGCAAAACCTGCATTTGAAATCCACATTTTTTGACCTGATATTTTATAATGTGTCCCATCATCACTTAGAATAGCCTTGGTTTTACCAGAATTTGCATCAGATCCAGCTGTAGGTTCTGTTAGACAATAGGATCCAAACCATTCACCTGAGGCAAGTTTGGGTAAATATTTTTGTTTTTGATCTTCATTACCGAATAAATAAATTGGTAAAATTGCAATACCGGTATGAGCTCCATAAGCTGTAGCTACTGATCCGGATGTACCTGATACATAGTCAACTGCAAGCATAGTAGAAACAAAATCCATTCCCATTCCTCCATATTTCTCTTCGAGAGTAACACCTAAAAGCCCAAGATCTCCAATTTTTTTCATTGCTTGAACTGTCAAATCATAATTCTTCTCTTCATACTTCATTTTATCAGGCCATATTTCTCTGTCCATGAAATCAATTATAGTATCTTTCATCATTAATTGTTCTTCTGAAAAATCTTCGGGAGTAAAAATATCATTAGATAAAGTTTCTTTGAGAAGAAATTCTCCACCTTTTAATATAGTTTTATTGTCTGTAGGCATATTTTTTATTTGAAATAAATTTCGTTTTTTTAAAAATTAGACTTTTTTAATATTGAAAACATCTACAATGCTCAAATTGTTTTATTCTAAATAAGTAATTGATTATAAGTTTTTTGCGCTATTTAATAAACTATGTCTAGTTAGATAAAAATAATTTGTTAGAGATTATTTATAGATTTTACTTATTAACCATTCATAACTATTATTAAAAACCTTTACCCAAGGTGTATATTTATCATTTCTATCTTTAGGATAGTACGCCCAATTATGAGGATGTAATGATCTCTCAATGTGAGGCATCATCACAAGGTGTCTTCCGTCATCTGAAACAAGCATAGCAGCATTAAAATTTGATCCATTAGGATTTGCAGGGTATGAATCATATGAATACTTTCCAGGAATAGAGTATTCTTTTTCTTTGTATGGTAATACAAACTTACCTTCACCATGAGCTGACCAAACACCTAATCGACTTCCTTCTAGATTTTTTAACATTATAGAGGGCGACTTCTCAATATTGACTGTTGAAAAAACACACTCAAATTTTTGAGAATCATTATGAATCATTTTTGGCTTTTCAGTGTGGTTAATATTAATAAGTCCTAATTCAATAAATAGTTGACAGCCATTACAAACTCCTAAAGACAGAGTATCATCTCTTTCAAAGAAATTATTTATAGATTTTTTAGCAATTGGATTATGGAGAAAAGATCCTGCCCAACCTTTAGCTGACCCAAGAACATCAGAATTTGAAAACCCTCCCACTGCAACTAATAAATTAATATCTTCTAGATTCTCTTCACCAGAAATTATATCAGTCATATGAATATCTTTTACATCAAATCCAGCTAATGATATCATGTAAGCCATTTCTCTTTCTGAATTGCTACCTTTTTCTCTAATTATAGCTGCTTTTATCTTTTTATTTGAATTATCAGAAGTATTGTTACCGTTAAAGCCATCAGGGAATATATATTCAAGAGGCTGATTTTTATAATTATTAAATCTCTCGATTGCTTTATTGTTTTTTGTCTGCTTTAAATCGAAATCTTTTGAGGTAGAATACCATATATCTCTATACTTATTTATGTTAAATGAAAAGTTATTTTCAAAATTCTTAATATTTAAAACACCTTTATTATTAGTATTACCTATTCTAAAACATTTAACATCTATGGATGAAAATTCTTTCTCTAAGTCTTTATTTGACTGAATAATAATTCCTGAATTTTCTGAAAATATTAATTTAGAAGAGTCACTACAGCCTAAGTTTGATAGATCGATGTCTAAACCAATATTATTTGAACTAAAACACATCTCAAGCAAACAAGTGATTAAGCCACCAGAAGATATATCATGACCAGATAGAATATTGTTTTTATAAATAAGGTTTTGAACTAAATTAAATGATTCTTTAAACTTGAAAGGATTTTTTATCTCTGGTGAATCTGATCCAATTTTATTTAGTGTCTGAGCAAAAGATGAACCTCCTAATTTATAATCATCAAATGATAAATTAATATAATACAAATCACCTGAATTTTTATCTAAAACAGGTTTAACAATCTTTCTAATGTCATTACAATGACCAGATGCTGAAATAATAACTGTCCCAGGAGATTTAACTTTTAAACCATCATATTTTTGAACCATTGATAATGAATCTTTTCCTGTAGGAATATTTATTCCTAAATCTATAGCAAATTCTGAGCAGGCTTGAACAGCTTTGTATAGTCTTGAGTCCTCACCTTCATTTCCACATGGCCACATCCAGTTAGCTGAAAGTGATACTGATTTAATTCCATTTTCGAGAGGTGCCCATATAATATTAGTTAAAGACTCTCCAATTGAATTGATACTTCCTATGCTTGGATCAATTAGACCTGAAACTGGTGAGTGTCCAATTGATGAGGCTATTCCAGTATAGGTATTATAATCTAATGAAACAACTCCACAGTTAGCAAGTGGTATTTGAATTTCGCCAACAGTTTGTTGTTGTGCTACACGTCCGGTCACACATCTATCAACTTTATTTGTTAGCCAGTCTTTACATGCTACTGCTTCAAGCATTAAGACATTTTCAACATACTCATAAACCTTACTCGAATCATATTCTAAATCACTAAAAATAGATGTTTTAGTAATATCTGTTATGATTTTTTTTGGTGCATCTCCAAATAGGCTATCTAAATCAAGATTTATGGTCTCAATATTATTTTTTTTATCAATTACTTTAAACTTTTTATCCCCTGTTACCTTACCAACTTTATATATAGGAGATCGTTCTCTATCAGCAATCCTTTTTACCAAATCATAATCTTTTTCCTTAATTATTAACCCAATTCTTTCTTGAGACTCGTTTCCTATAATCTCTTTAAAAGATAAAGAAGGATCACCAATTGGTAATGAATCTAAATAAATTTCACCTCCAATATCTTCTACCAATTCTGAAAAACAATTTAAATGACCTCCAGCACCATGATCGTGAATAGAAACTATAGGATTTTCATCCATTTCAAATAAAGACCTAATAGTGTTAGTAACTCTTTTTTGCATTTCAGGATTTGATCTTTGAACAGCATTAAGTTCGATTGCATTATTATAACTTCCTGTATCAGTTGACGAAACAGAGGCTCCTCCCATACCTATTCTATAATTATCACCTCCAAGTAAGACTATAATATCTCCCTTTTTTGGAGATTCTTTAAAAGCCTGTTTTTGTTCTCCATAACCAACACCTCCTGCAAGCATTATTACTTTATCATAAGAATTTAATATATTATTTTCTTCATGTTCAAAAGTTAAAAGGGATCCAACAATAAGTGGTTGACCAAAGCAATTTCCAAAATCAGATGCACCATTAGATGCTTTAATTAAAATATCGATCGGAGTTTGATATTTCCAATCTCTTTGCTTAATATTTTGCTCCCAAATCTTTTTATTATTTAGTCTAGAATATGGAGTCATATACACTGCGGACCCTATTAGAGGAAGAGACCCTGTCCCTCCAGCAGCTCTGTCTCTTATTTCACCACCTGATCCAGTTGCAGCTCCGTTATATGGTTCTACTGTTGTTGGAAAATTATGAGTTTCAGCTTTTACTGAGATAATACTTTGAATTTCTTTATTGATATAATAGCTTGCTCTATCTCCCTTTTTAGGCTGAAATTGATTGATTTTAGGCCCACCAATAAAAGCAACATTATCAGAGTAAGCAGACACAATAGAGTTTTTATTTTTTTTAGAAGTTGATTTTATTAACTCAAATAAACTATTACTTTTTTTTTCTCCATCAATAACAAACTGACCATTAAAAATTTTATGTCTACAATGTTCTGAGTTAACTTGAGAAAAACCATAGACTTCAGAATCTGTTAATTTTCTTTCAATTTTTATTGAAAGATTTTCTAAATAGGAAATCTCAAAATCATCAAGTGCAAGGCCTTGTTCATTATTATATTTTTTGAGATCATCTATAAATTTTACTTTTTCAGGTTCAAGATTATTTTCAAAAATATTTTGATCAAGAGATTTGTATTCTTCGTGAATCATCCTATCAAATTCCTTAGAGATTTCACTAGATACAAAGACCTCAATTCGATTTATATTCTTAACCCCCATATTCCTTGTTATCTCAACAGCATTAGTGCTCCAGGGAGTTATCATCGAAGATTTAGGTCCAATAAATTTTTCTTTTATTTCTTTAGATTCAATTATACTTGAGTCCAGAACCCAAGATAATTTTTTTATACTTTCAATTGATAATTTTTCAGAAATCTCAACTGCGAATAATTTTAATTTTGGATCACCAAAAAATAATATCATTATAGAAAATTAAGATGTAAATTTAATTGATTTAGACTTAGATTTGAAGCTCATTCATATTTTTATATGAAGAATTTGAGTTGATAAGTTCTTCATGAGTTCCTTGAGCTATTATGTTACCTTTATCAATAAGTATGATTTTGTCACACTTCTTTATTGTTGAAAACTTATGAGCAATAATCAAAGATGTCTTTCCTTCCATTAATTTATTAAATGCATCTTGAACTTTCTTTTCAGATTTACTATCTAATGATGAGGTAGCTTCATCTAAAATAAGAATTGAAGGACTCTTTAACATAGCTCTAGCTATAGTTAATCTTTGTTTTTGTCCTCCGGATAATTTATTTCCATAATCTCCAATCATAGTATCATAACCGTCAAGCTGTTGTTCAATAAACTCGTGAGCATTAGCCTCCTTAGCTGCATTAATTACATCCTCTTTTTTAGAATCTAGATTTCCAATTTTAATATTATTTAAAATTGAATCATTAAATAAAATTGATTCCTGAGTAACTATTGATATATTTTTATAAAGTGATTCTTTTGTTATCTGAGATATATCTTTATTATCAATTAGAAGTTTACCAGATTTGGGATTAAAGAATCCATTCAGAATATTAGCTATTGTTGTTTTTCCACTTCCTGAGGATCCAACTAATGCTACGCTTTCTCCTTTATTTATAGTAAAGCTTATTTTATCTAATATTTTTGAATCACCGTAGTTAAATTCAATATTTTCAAAAGTTATTTTATCTTCAAATTTTATTAGCTCTATATTTCTTTTTTGATCTAGCCTGTCTTTATTGTATTCAATGATTTCAAATACTCTTTCAGCCGCAGCATTCCCTTTTTTTATACTATAAAATGACTTGCTAAGATTTTTTGCTGGAGTTAAAATGTTATATGCTAATCCCATAAAAACAATAAACGTTGTACCTGAAATAGTTTCACTGATTAAAACCATTTTGCCGCCAAACCATAATAAAACTCCTATAACTAGAATACCCATAAACTCACTAAATGGACCAGCTAAATTCTTTCTATTAATTACTTTGTTTGAATATTTGAAAAGTAAACTATTTATACTATTAAACTTTTCAAGAAAAAATGATTCGGAAAGGAATGATTTAATAACTTTTTGCCCACTAATGGTTTCATCAATTATAGATAAAAAATTACTTTGTTGTTGCTGAACTTCTTTAGAATCTTTTCTAAGTTTTTTTCCTATAATTGAAATTATAAAACCAGATATAGGAATAAATAGAGTGACGAATAATGTTAATCTTGGACTAATTGTAAACATTACAATCAATGTAAATAATATAGTTAGTGGTTCTCTTACCATCAATTCTAAAATTGATAGATATGATGTTTGAATCTCTAGTATATCAGCAGTTATTCTGGACATTAAATCTCCTTTTTTCTTATTTAGAAAATATGAAATTGGCATATTTAATACTTTAGAATATAGATTTTTTCTAAGATTCTTTAAGAGCCCATTTTTTACAAACGTTATATTATATAATGCTAAATAATTAAATATGTTTTTCATTAAAAAGAAGAAAACTACTATTCCTACAACTATTACAAGCGTTGATGAAACATCATTTTCTAGTTGATTAGATAGGTAATAGTTAAAGTAACTTTCTAGATATTCTCTAATGTTTCCAATTCCTGTATATTCGGGTTTTGTGAAAACTATTTCAGTTTGTTTAAATAATACATCCAGCATTGGGATAAATGAAACAAAAGCTAGAGCGCTAAAAATCGCATATAGAATATTGAATACTATATTTAGTAATCCAAAGTAGGAATAATCAATACCATATTTTAATACTCTTGTGAAATAGCTCATTTAAAAAGTCTTATTTTTTATTGAATAATTATCCTTGTTTAAATTAAACTTAATAATTATTTCAGCAATAAATCCAGCAATAAAGAATTGTGCTCCCAGAACCATCGTAATTAATGCTATATAGAATTCAGGTCTAGTTGTGATAAGCCTAGAGGTTGTGTCTATAAACAGTTTGTTATAGCCTAAATAAATAGTAAATAAAATACCAACAAAAATCATCAAAGTTCCTAGTGATCCAAAAAAATGCATAGGTCTTCTTCCAAATCTATTTGTGAACCAGAGTGTTATTATATCTAAAAAACCTCTAATGAATCTTTCATTTCCAAATTTACTTTTTCCATATTTTCTAGGCTGATGCTTCACTATATGCTCACCAATCTTATCATACCCTTCGTTTTTTGCAAGTATTGGAATAAATCTATGCATATCAGCGTATAAGTTGATAGATTTTATAACTTCATTTTTATACACTTTAATTCCACAATTAAAATCATTGAGTTTGATTCCAGAAAAGAGTCTTGCAACAAAATTAAATAACGAGGAAGGAAGTCTTTTTAAAAAAAATGAATCATACCTTTTCTTTTTCCAACCAGAAATCATATCAAGATTAGATTTGATAAGTTTATCTATCATAACAGGAATCTCTTCAGGAGAATCTTGAAGGTCTGCATCTAGGGTAGCTACATGCTTTCCTGTAGCCTCTGAGAATCCGACCCTTAAAGCTTGTGATTTACCATAATTTCTAGTAAATGAAATTCCTTTAACATTTTTATTACTCTTGGCAATCTCTTCAATTATTGCCCATGATGAGTCATTACTTCCATCATCAATATAGATGACTTCGTATTGTAGACCTCTATTTTTGAATGATTTAGAGATCCATGAATTTAGTTCTCTTAAGGAATCTGATTCATTTAATAGGGGTATAATTATTGAAACATCCATTGAAATTACTACGCTTGTCTATTTTTCTTAACAGCTAATCCAGTAAGTAATGAAATAAGTCCTCCAAAAAATAGAGAAACAGTTAGTCCAATTGCAGATGATAGAAATGGGTTAGCAAAAAACTCAAAAGCACCTTCGATCGCTTCTATCATTTCATCAGTAAGTTCTGGGTTTTGATCAATTGCTTGATTTATTGCATAATCCATTGCCTTAGTCATAGTCTCTGGATCTAAAACATAACCTTGAAATAAACCATATAGAATACCTATTGTTGATCCAAGAGCTACTATTCCAATACCAATCTTCATTCCTTCTCCTAGGCTTATAAACCCTTCATTTGCTTGTTTATATGCAATTTGTCCAAAAACTATTGAACCAGCCATTATTAAAAGCCCTGTCCACTGTTGGATTGAAGAGTTTTGATAGTGCATGTCCATTATAAATAACATTAATGTAAATGCAACAGATAGTCCACCCATAATTATTCCGTAGTTTAACACAGTAGACTTAATGGTACCTTTAGATTCTAACATTTTGTTTGTATTAAGATGATTGAAGTAAAATTAAGCAAATATAATGACAGGATATATGAAAAAAATTTTAAATTTGCACTCACTTTAAAATTATGAAGAGTAATACACATCCTGAAAACTATAGATTAGTAGCATTTAAAGACATGTCTAACAACGATATGTTTATTACAAAGTCTACTGTTGATACAAAGGAAACTACAAAGATAGATGGTGTTGAATATCCTCTTTTTAAGCTAGAAATTTCTAGAACATCTCATCCTTATTACACTGGTAAATCTAAACTTGTAGATACAGCTGGTAGGGTAGATAAATTTAGAAGTAAATATGCAAACTTCAATCAAGCTCCAAATTCAGAATCTGATGAGCCAACTGAAGATGTGAAGGCTGATCAAATTGAAGAAACTCCTGCTGTTGAAGAAACTCCTGCTGTTGAAGAAACTCCTGCTGTTGAAGAAACTCCTGCTGCTGAAGAAACTCCTGCTGTTGAAGAAACTCCTGCTGTTGAAGAAACTCCTGCTGTTGAAGAAACTCCTGCTGTTGAAGAAACTCCTGCTGCTGAAGAAACTCCTGCTGC
>JAQXBP010000075.1:0-9200 GCA_029252345.1 Flavobacteriaceae bacterium
TGGCATTATACATGGTTTCCCAAAGATCATCAATTAAGGGGCCAATTTTGTTTAATTCATTGGAACTAATTTCACTAGCTTTAAGTTTTAAGATAGGGTCACCGTATGCAACTATTGGAACAATCATTTTTTGTTCATTATTAAATAAGATTCAAGAATCAAAGATGCACTAATTTTATCTATAATTAATTTATTCATTCTGCTTTTTTGATTGAGCCCAGATTGTCTTATGATTAAGTTTGAAATTTTAGAAGTGTATCTTTCATCAACTCTTTCTATAATAATCTTAGGGAAAATAGATCTTAATAATATTATAAACTGCTTTATGTCGTTTTCAAGTTCGTGAATTTGATTATTAAGTTTAAGGGGTTTGCCTATAATTACTTTTTCTATTTTTTCATTTGGTATTAAATCTTTTAAATAACTCATTAATTTAGATGTATCGATAGTATCTAAAGGGAATGAAATAACTTTATTGTGGTCAGAAATAGACACGCCAGTTCTCTTTATTCCATAATCTATACCAATGTATTTTGTATGAAGGGTATTTAACAAGATTCTAACTTTTTGAATATTTTATTTAAAGGTCTTTAGAATTAAATTCAATACTTTTACATGTAAAATTATCAAAAATTGAATAACGAGGTAATAAATGCTGTAAATGTCCTAAAATTTGAAGGTACAGTTCTGTATCCAACTGATACAATTTGGGGTATTGGGTGCGATGCATTATCTGATATTGCAGTAGAAAAAATTTTTAAAATTAAAAAAAGAGAATACTCAAAATCATTAATCTGTTTAGCATCAAGTTTTAAAATGATTCAGGAATATGTGTCAATTAAAGACGTTGATAAACTAGAAAATCTTTCTAATGAAGAGCCTACTACTTTTATATTTGATAATCCTAGTAAAATTTCAAAATATGTGACAGGAAATATAAATTCTATTGCGTTTAGAGTTCCTAATAATGATTTTTGTATTGATATGATAAGTTCTCTTAAAAGGCCTATTGTTTCATCTTCTGCTAACATATCAGGTGAAAAATTACCTTTAAATTTTAGTGAAGTTAGTTCTAAAATTAAAAATAATGTTGACTATGTAGTTAAACATGAAAAAAATAAAAATTCTTATTCATCATCAAGGATTTTAAAATTACAAGAAGATGGAAGTTTTTTAAAAATAAGATGAATTCATACTCAAAAAAAATACTAAATTCTCTTAATCATGATATTTTTAAGATTATTTCTGATTCAGCTGACGAATTAGGTTTAGAATCATTTATAGTAGGTGGGTTCGTAAGAGACTTAATCCTTAATAGGTCCGTAAAAAAAGATATTGATATAATGTGTGTTGGATCAGGAATTGATTTAGCTAAGGCAGTTCAAAAAAAAATAAATCCTAAATCAAAAATCAACATTTTTAAGAGATATGGAACTGCTATGATAAATCATGGTGATTATCAAATTGAATTTGTTGGATCCAGGAAAGAATCTTATTCTGAAGATACTAGAAACCCCAGCGTAGAATCTGGAAACTTTATGGACGATATGTTAAGAAGAGATTTTACTATTAATACTTTAGCCATTATATTAAATGCTGATAAATTCGGAGAATTGGTAGATACTTTTGGAGGAATTAAAGATTTAGAAAAGAAAATTATAATAACACCTTCAGAGCCTAATAAAACTTTTTCTGATGATCCTCTTAGAATGCTAAGAGCTGTTCGGTTTGCATGTCAATTAAATTTCAATATAGATCAAATAACTATAGACTCCATTATAGAGAACTCTCATAGATTAACAATACTTTCTCCAGAAAGAATTTCTGATGAGATAAATAAAATTTTATTGTGTGATAACCCTTCGATAGGATTCAAAAGTCTTGAGAAAATGAATCTTCTTCAGTATATATTTCCTGAATTAATTGACTTAAAAGGTGTTGAAGAAGTAGAAGGGCAAACACATAAAGATAATTTCTACCACACACTTGAAGTTGTAGATAATATATCAAAAAATACAAGTAATCTTTGGCTCAGATGGGCAGCACTTCTTCATGATATAGGTAAAGCACCTACTAAAAAATTTGATAAAAAGATTGGATGGACTTTTCATGGACATGAATATGTAGGATCAAAAATGGTGAAAAATATATTTAAAAGACTAAATCTTCCATTGAATGAAACCTTAAAATATGTGCAAAAAATAGTTATGATGAGCTCAAGACCAATAGTTATTGCTGAGGATATAGCAACAGATTCCGCAGTAAGGAGATTAATCTACGATGCAGGAAATTCAATTGAAGATTTACTTACCCTTTGTGAAGCTGATATAACAACAAAAAACATTAAGAAATCTGTTAAATATCAAAACAACTTCAAAATTGTTAGAAAAAAAATAACAAATTTAGAGGAAAGAGATAGTATTAGAAATTTTCAACCACCAATTACTGGAGAAATTATAATGGAACATTATAAAATTAAACCATGTAAAGAAATTGGAATAATTAAAGAAAAAATCAAAAATGCTATTCTTGACGGTGAAATTCAAAATGAATATGACCAAGCATTTGAATTAATGATTAAAATTGGGGAATCAATAGGTTTAAAAAATGGGTAAAATATATAATCTTACACTAGCTTCAATAATAATAGTGTATCTAGTTATCCTTGCAGGAGGTATAGTTAGAATGACTGGAAGTGGTATGGGTTGTCCAGATTGGCCAAAATGTTTTGGATATATAATTCCGCCCACTGAAAGGTCCCAATTAGATTGGAAGGCTAATAATCAATACGATAAAAATCAAATAATTATTATTGGTGATACTTTGTTTTATGCAATTAATAATTTCGATTCAGAAAAAGAGTTTGAAATTTCCAATTGGAATAAGTATACTAAACATGATTATTCAAAATTTAATGTTTATCACACTTGGATAGAGTATATCAATCGATTAATTGGTGCATTAGCTGGATTATTTGTTCTTGTTTTATTTTTGTACTCTTTGAAGTTTTTTAAAAGTAAAAAGAGTATAACTTTTTTGTCTTTTTTATCACTGGCTGCGATTTTATTTCAAGCCTGGTTAGGGAAGACAGTAGTTGACAGTAATCTAAGTGCTAACACTATTACAATTCATATGTTAATGGCAGTAATACTTTTATTCATTTTATTTTCAATATTAGCTATATCTAAACCTATTAAACCTTCAGTATTACCAAAAAATGTTTCAATTTTAATTTTAGTTTCTTTGCTACTATTGGTTATTCAGATTTTAACCGGGACAGAGGTCAGGAAATTTATTGATATTCAAATGGAGATATTTAATTACACTCAAAAAAACAAATGGATTGAAAATATAACAAATACTTTTAATTTTCATAGAAGCTTTTCCTGGGCAATTGTTATAATAAATAGTTTAATCTTTTTAAGACTTAAGAAATTGAATATTCAATCTAATTTGATTTTTACAATAAATATTTTAATTTTTCTTCAAATATTAACTGGAGTAATAATGTACTACTTCCATTTTCCATTTTCATCTCAGCCAATTCATTTGTTAATTTCTACATTTATTATTGGACTACAATTTTATTTTTTATCACTATATAATTTAAAAACAAATGCAACTAAAATTTAGAATCATATTAAATGTTGAGGAAGACGTATTAAGAGATATAATTACTAACTCTGATATAACCCTTATTGAGTTTAGCAAAATCATTTCAAGTGAATTTGGATTTGATTCAACAGAAATTTCAACATTTCATAATTCAAATGAAAATTGGGAACAACTAGATGAAATAAAAATTTTTAAAATTGATGAACAAGATCAAATTATGGATAATACTCCCATTTCTAACTTCTTTATCTCAAAGGGTGATAAATTAATTTATATTTATGATTTTCTAAATTATTGGACTTTTTTTATTGAATTATATGACCTTGATGAGTCAGTTGAAGTAGATAATTATGAATGTATAAATTCTGTTGGAGAGGTTCCTCAGAATCCACCTTCTGATATTTTTGATATTAATTCTGATAAAGAAAATGATGATGACTTTGACTTTGATGATACTTTAATAGATTAATGAGTTTTTCACTTACATCAGATTTTAAACCTACTGGAGATCAACCAAAAGCAATTAAGAGTATTCTTGATTCATTTAATAGTAATCAAAATCATGTAACCCTTCAAGGAGTCACAGGATCTGGAAAAACTTTTACGGTAGCTAACGTAATTCAAGAAATTAAAAAACCAACTCTAGTATTAGCTCATAATAAAACTTTAGCTGCTCAACTTTACTCTGAGTTTCAAAGTTTTTTCCCCAATAATGCTGTTGAGTACTTTGTTTCATATTATGATTATTATCAGCCTGAAGCATATATTCCATCATCTGGATTGTATATAGAAAAAGATTTATCAATAAACGAGCAAATTGAAAAATATAGACTAAGTGCAACTTCATCATTGCTTTCAGGGAGAGATGATATTATTGTTGTTGCATCAGTTTCATGTATATATGGAATTGGAAATCCAAGTGAGTTTAAAAAACATGTTATTCAAATCTCAATTGATGAAGAAATTCAAATATCTAAACTTTTAACTTTATTTGTTAAAAGTCAATACTCAAGATCAATAAACGAACTTAATCGAGGTAGTTTTTCTGTTAAAGGCGACGTTGTTGATATTTTTCCTAGCTATTCAGATATTTATTACAGAATTAACTTTTTTGGAGATACAATTGAAAGCATTGAATCAATAGACCCGTTATCTGGAAATAAAATTGAAAATTTTGAAAATTTGAGAATTTTTCCAGCTATGATCTTTGTAACATCAGAATCAAGTATTAAATCTGCGATTAATAGTATTGAATTTGATTTAGATGAACAAGTAAAATATTTCGATGAAATAGAAAAAAATATAGAAGCTAAGAGAATAAGAGAAAGAACAGAATTTGATTTGGAAATGATCAAAGAACTTGGATATTGTTCTGGAATAGAAAACTATTCAAGATATTTAGATGGAAGAGATCCTGGTACTAGGCCTTTCTGTTTATTGGATTATTTTCCTGATGACTATTTGATGGTAATAGACGAAAGTCATGTGACTGTACCTCAAGTCCATGCCATGTATGGTGGAGATAGAAGTAGAAAAGAAAATCTAGTTGAATATGGGTTTAGACTTCCTGCTGCATTAGATAATCGACCACTAAAATTTGAAGAATTTGAAGATATTCAAAATAATGTATTATATGTTAGTGCTACACCTGCTGATTATGAATTAAAAAAATCAGAAGGATTAATTGTAGAACAAATAATTAGACCTACTGGTGTTCTAGATCCTATAATAGAAGTAAGGAAATCCGAAAATCAAATTGATGATTTAATAGAAGAAATACTTCTAAGAGTTGATAAAGATGAAAGAGTTATAGTGACCACCTTAACAAAAAGAATGGCTGAAGAATTAACTAAATTTCTTCACAAATCAAAGATAAGAGCAAATTATATTCACAGTGATATTGATACTCTTGATAGAGTTGAAATTATGCAAAATTTGAGAAAAGGAATTTTTGATGTTTTGGTCGGTGTAAACTTATTAAGAGAGGGATTAGATCTTCCAGAGGTTTCTTTAGTAGCTATTCTAGATGCAGATAAACAAGGGTTTTTAAGAAGCCACAGGTCATTAATTCAAACTGTGGGAAGAGCTGCAAGAAACATTAATGGAAAATCCATAATGTATGCTGACAGAATAACTGAAGGTATGAATAAGACGATAAAAGAAACTGAATATCGAAGAAAAAAACAGGAAGAGTACAATATTGAACATAATATAATTCCAAAACAAATGGAAAAAGCTTTTAGTAATACTTTTGAACAAACTCCTGAAACTATTAGCACTAGTTATGACAACTTTGAAGAAGAGATTAAAAGTTATCATAATAAAAATCAAATAGAAAGTAAAATAAAAGAACTTAGAAAAGAGATGGAGAATGTTGCAAAAAAACTTGACTTTCTTAAAGCAGCAGACCTTAGAGATAAAATAGAATTCTTAAAAAAGAAATTAAAATAAAAAAGGTGCACTAAGTGCACCTAATTTACAGATTATCAACCTAAAGATTTATTTAATATCTATTACCCTATTTGGTTTAGTAATACTTTCTTTTTTCTTTGGTAAATGAACTTTTAAGATTCCATTTTTATATTTAGCCTTTATCTTATCCAGTTCAACTGACTCAGGGATTCTAAATGATCTTTGAAAAGATGAATAATTAAATTCATTTAATCTCATATTATCATTTCCAATAGAATTTGAGTTTTCAGATGAAATGATTAAAAGTTTATCAATTAATTCAATTTTAAAATCCTCTTTATTCATTCCAGGGACTGCTAAATCAATTTCAAAAGAATCATTATTTTCAATAGAATTAACAGATGGAACAGAACGATTTCTATTTATAAGATTCATTCCAAAGTCCTCATTAAAAAATTCATTCATTAATGATGGAAAATTATTGTTATTATTATATTTTACTATTCTCATATTTTTATTTTTAGTTAAACAATTTGAATTATAAATTCATTAAATAATAGTCAAATAGAATACCATTTAATAAATAGTGTCAAAATGACGGTAAAAAATAAAAATAAGTGACTTTATGTCAGTTTATGGCAGATTGAACTTTATTTGCAGCCTCATCAAAAGCTGTAGCAGAAAGAACATTTAATCCAGAACTATCAATTATTTCTTTTGCCTTATCTGCGTTAGTACCCTGAAGTCTAACTATAATTGGGACATCAATGTTGTCTAAGTTTTTATAAGCTGAAACTATTCCTTCAGCTACTCGATCACATCTTACTATACCGCCAAATATATTTACCAATATAGCTTTAACGTTAGTATCCTGTAAAATAAGCCTAAATGCTTTTTCGACTCTTTCTGAATCTGCAGTACCACCTACATCGAGGAAGTTTGCTGGCTCTCCGCCTGCAAGTTTAATTAAATCCATAGTAGCCATAGCAAGCCCAGCACCATTTACCATACAACCAACATTACCATCTAGGTCAACATAATTAAGTCCATTTTCTCTAGCTTCAACTTCAACTGGATTTTCTTCATTAAGATCTCTCATTGACTCATAATCTTTATGTCTAAATAAAGCATTTTCATCAATTGTTACTTTAGAATCAACTGCTATTATTTTATCATCCGATGCTTTTAAAACTGGATTTATCTCAAATAAAGATGCATCAGATTCAGAATATGCATTATAAAGATTTGTAACAAACTTGCTCATATTTTTAAATGCTGTACCCTGAAGACCTAAATTAAATGCAATTTTCCTTGCCTGAAAAGGAAGTATACCTGCAGCAGGATCTATCTCCTCATTAAAAATTAAATCAGGAGTATTCTCAGCAACAGCCTCTATATCAACCCCACCCTCAGTCGAGTAAACAATCATGTTTTTTGATGAAGATCTATTTAGCAGTACAGAAATATAGAATTCTTTTCTATCAGAATCACCGTCGTAATAAACATCCTCAGCAATAAGAACTTTCCTCACGAGTTTTCCCTCTTTTGAAGTTTGAGGAGTTATAAGATTCATCCCTATAATTTCTGATGAAATACTCTTAACCTCATCAAGGCTTTTTGCAATTTTAACTCCTCCACCTTTTCCCCTTCCACCTGCGTGAATTTGAGCTTTAATTACAAAAATATTTGTCCCCGTCTCATTTGAAAGTTTTTTAGCGCAATCGACAGCCTCTTCAGGAGTATTTGCAACATAGCCCTTTTGAATTGAAACGTTAAATTTTTCTAGTAACTGTTTGCCTTGATATTCATGTAAATTCATGCCGACAAATATAACTACAAAACTTAAGAAATTTGAATTATTTAAAATCAGATTTAAATTTATTGTTAATTTCAATTTATGAATATTAAAAAACTCAAAGAAGCAGCTTATAATTTCGGAACACCTCTATATGTATATGACTTATCAATAATTGAAAGTCAATATAAAAAACTTCAAAATGCATTTAAAAGTTTAAACAACTACAAAGTTCATTTTGCATCAAAGTCTTTATCTAATATTTCCATATTAAAGTTTTTAAAAAATTTAGGACTAGGTCTTGATGCTGTATCCATAGAAGAAATTAAAATTGGCTTTAAATGTGGTTTTAATGAAGATGATATTCTATATACACCAAATGGTGTTGATTTTTCAGAAATTATAGAGGCTAAATCTTTAGGTGTGAAAATAAACCTTGATAGTATTGAATCAATTAAAGATTTTTCAGAACATTATCCAGGCGATCCTATCTCGATTAGAATTAATCCTGGAATATATGCAGGAGGCAATGATAATGTAAGCGTCGGACACTCTAATTCTAAATTTGGAATACCTGAAGAATTTTTAGAAGATTTAATTAAGATGGATGAAGAAAACAAAATAAAAGTAACTGGACTTCATATTCATACAGGTAGTGATATTTTAAAAAATAATCAATTTGACGAAGGAATTAAAAAAATATTTTCAATTGCAACTAAATTTAAAAAAATTGAAAGTATTGATTTAGGAGGAGGAATTAAGATCCCATACTTCTCAGGAGACACTGAGACTAATCTTAAAGACTATGCGTCCATTATAGAAATAGAATACAAAAAATTTAAAAATAAAACTGGAAAAGAATTAAAATTGATTTTTGAACCAGGCAAATTTCTAGTAAGCGATTCTGGATACTTTATCACTAAAGTTAATTATATTAAAAAATCTAATAATAATTGTTTTGTTCAAGTTAACTCTGGATTTAATCACTTTATTAGACCTACTCTTTATAAATCATATCATGAAGTGGTTAATATATCAAACCCTAGTGATCAAGAAGAAGAATATACAATAGTTGGCTATATATGTGAGAAAGATACTTTTGCAGAGAAAAGAAAGGTTTCAAGAATTTCAAAAGATGACATTCTCTGTTTTAAAAATGCAGGCGCTTATGGATATAACATGTCTAGCAACTACAACAGTAGATTAAGACCCGCAGAGGTGTGCATTTATAATGGAGAAGTAAAAAAAATAAGAGAAGGAGAACAATTAGAAGATTTATTTAAAAATCAAATTGATATTTTTCAATAAAGTTAATATTTGAATAATTTTTAAACTTTTTTTAATTTTTGATTTCTTATTGTTAATTAATAATTAAATG